>CAITYU010000427.1 GCA_903896675.1 uncultured Planctomycetaceae bacterium | reverse complement strand
CGACAACAGCCGCTTCGCCTGATCCTCCACCTGCGACAATGCCAGCAGCAGATGCTCCGTCGACGTGTACTCGTCGCCCATCACGTCCGCCTGCTTCTTCGCCGCATTCAGGACCTTCATCGCCTCCGGACCTGCACCCACTGCCTCACCAGTCGAGCTCGACTGCGGCAAACGCCCCAGCTCGCCATCCACCTGCTGCTGCAACCGAACGACATTCACACCCAGCTTCTGCAGCAAGGGACTCACCAGCCCGTCCTGCTCCTGCAGCAGACTCTTCAGCAAATGCAGCGGACGCACAAAACGATGCTGACGCTGCTCCACAAGCTCCTGCGCCCGCTGTATCGCCTCACCCGCCTTCACCGTCAATTTTCGAGGATCAAAGGCCATCGCTGCACCTCCCGCTGGACCCTGCACGCACACCACACCCACACATCCCCACCCGCAGCGAATACCGTTCCAATTCAAAAAAACAGAGTTTTAACGTCAGGGAAAGCTGGAAATGCCATATTGGCACCTGTTTTTGTTGGCCGCTTAATCGCGGAGGGTGCCATTATGGCGTTCTGGGTTTGTCGGTTTCCCTGAGTCGCTCCGCTGCAGAATCCCGATATTCTGCATGTCCGTCCGCCTGACTTCCCGGGCACAACAACCCGCACGTCCGGCACCAGATTCCCCGTGTCGTGGTGCGTCTGCGAGGTATTTTTCCCCAGCCTGTGCACACTTACCGCACAATCCTCCGGCCCTGCTGTCACACCCACTGGAACTTCTGTCTCATGTCCCCTGCCCGTCTCTTCCCCATCGGTCTGGTCGGCTGCGGCACGGTTGGTACAGGCGTTGTGCGGATTCTGCAGAATTCCCCGGACCTGTTGGCGGCCCAGACCGGTCATTTGCTCACGCTGCGGCACGTGGTGGTTCGTGACCTCACGCGTGTCCGCGATGTTGATCTTTCCGGCTGTGCCGTCGCTAACAGTCTCGATGCCCTCGTTGCCGACCCGACAGTCCGCGCTGTGGTGCATGTGGTGGGTGGGATTGAAGGGCCGCGTCAGGACATGATCCGCCTGCTGCAGTCCGGTAAGGACGTCATCACCGCCAACAAGGCCCTGCTGTGTGCCCATGGGGACGAGCTGTTTGAGCTGGCGCGCAGTCTGGGTCGCACGATTGGCTTCGAAGCCGCAGTCGCCGGCGGCATTCCGATTATTTCCACCGTCTGCACCGCACTCACGGCCAACCGCATACTGGCCATTGAAGCCATCCTGAACGGCACCAGCAACTTCATCCTGACTCGGATGCTTGATCGACGCCAGATCTACGACGACGTCCTGCGGGAAGCACAGCAGCTGGGTTATGCCGAAGCAGACCCGGCCATGGACGTGGACGGGACCGATGCGGCTCAGAAGCTGGCGATTCTGGCAAGGCTGGCGTTTGGTACAGTGATTCCATTTGACCGCATTGCGCGGCAGGGAATTCAGAACATTGATCTGCAGGACCTGCTGGCTGCCGCCGACCTGGGCTATCGCATCAAGCTGCTGGCGCTTGCGCGGCTGACGACCGAGCGGCTGGAGGTTTCCGTACAGCCCACGCTGGTGCGCGCCGATCGTTCGATAGCCATGACATCGGGAGCACATAACTTTATCGCGATTGAAGGCGATGCGTTGGGAGTGTTGAAGCTGGCGGGGGCTGGTGCCGGGCGGATGCCCACGGCATCCGCCGTGGTGGCCGATGTGGTCGACTGCGTGACAGGTCGTGCTGCCTGCACATTTCAGGCCCTGCTGCGACTGCAGCAGCGAAATCCGCTGCCGCTGCACCCGTCCGCCGATATCGCTCGCCGACAATACCTCAGATTCAATGTGGCCGACCGTCCGCATGTGCTTGCTGACATCGCCCATGTCCTTGGACGACATGGCATCAGTATCAGCAGCGTCAGGCAGGACGAGACCGAAGATTCTGTGGACGGCACCGGAGTCGCTCGGCTGGTGATTCTGACGCACCGCGCGTCGGAAGGCCGCCTGCAGGCCGCTGACAACGAAATCGATTGCCTCGATTCACTCCGCGGTCCCCGCATTCGTATGCCCATCGCCGACTGACGAACCCGAATAACCGGCGGTCAAAGACCGCGTGGTCAGGACAGATCGAGCCGAACAGGACTGGTGCCCGATGACAGCACTGCGAGGCCAGGACTCAGGTACGCCCGGCGCTGAACCGTTGCTGCAGCTCTGTCGACATGCGGTGCAGGTCGTCGATACTGCACTCTGCAAACAACTGCTCGTTCCCGGCAGGAAGCTGCAGCAGTTGCTGCAGCAGAGTAATCCGGCCAATCAATACGCCACGTTTGATCCCGATATCGATACCCTCTGCCCGACCCTCTGCCCGACCGTCGGCTTTGCCTTGTTGCTGGGCATACAAAATACGAGCCTCCTCGTCACGCTGAGCTTTCAGACGCGCGTTGTACTCCACCAGGTGCTGCGGGGTTTGAGCAATCATTTCAAGAACCTCTGCCGCCTCTGAGAATTCCTTGTCAGGAAAAAGTCTGGCCACCTGGGCGGATGTCAGTTCTTCAGCGTGCCGCAGAAACCACGCCCAGCGCTCCACGGGAGTCGCATTATACACCGTTTCCTCAGTCACCTGAAATAGTAAACCAGCCGTTGCGCCATCCCTGCCGGCAGCGCAATCTGCACCTCGATGTTCAGTCGCCGTGCCTGGTCGTCTACTGCCAAAATATCCAGAATACACAGCTTGTCATCCGCACCGCGCTTCAACTGAATCGGATTGACGAATTCGATTCGAGTAATGCGGTGCCTGCCCGCGAGCACCGCATTCAGAAAATGGATCGTAACGCCTGGATGGTGCTGATTGCCCAGCATCATCTTGAACGCGTAATCGACAAGAGGAATGATGCCAATCGGCACGGGAGCCTACTCGCGGGGTGCGATTTATCATAAGGTTAATGCATGCAACAGCATATCACCCATGGGTATACATCACAATTCGCCCGAAGCAAGCACGAATGTGCCGGAAATATCACGACACTCGTCGGTCAGCACACTCCACCGTGGCAGAGAACACAATCCTGAGCCTGCAGCGTCAGGCAGGCAGCCTTGCCACACTGCGGCCTCAGGCCGGGACCGGCAGAGTATCCATCAGCGCCTGCACAATCTGACCACACCGCTGCCGCTGGCCCTCCGCCAGCATCCCGCGACTGACCAGGCGATGCGCCAGAACCGGCACCGCAGCCCGCTTGATGTCATCCGGAATGACAAACTCCCGGCCGTCCATGAACGCCAGTGCCTGAGCAGCACGGTACCAGGTAAGGACACCGCGAGTGGACACGCCGAGCGACAGCTCGGGGTGATTGCGAGTTCTTTCGGCGAGGTCCAGCATGTAGCCGGCCAGCGAATCATCCACTCGCACCTGCTGCACCTGTCGCTGCAGCGCCAGAATTTCAGGAGCGGAAGCCACCGGCTGCAGTGATTCCACCGGTTGGCCGGTTCGATGCCGCTGCAGAATCTCAAGTTCCGCCTGTCGCTCCGGGTATCCCACACTCAGGCACATCATGAAACGGTCGAGCTGATTTTCGGGCAGTGGGTACGTGCCTTCAAACTCACGCGGATTCTGGGTGGCAATCACCAGAAACGGCTGGGGCAGCGAATGTGTCACGCCTTCCACAGACACCTGCCGCTCACTCATCGCCTCAAGCAGCGCACTTTGATTTCGAGGCGTGGTGCGGTTG
>CAITYU010000426.1 GCA_903896675.1 uncultured Planctomycetaceae bacterium | reverse complement strand
GGCACCGCCGTCCGGCCCCTCGTCTCGCGAAGTCTGGGCCCCGGAACTGCATTTCCTTGATGATCGCTGGTACATCTATTTTGCCGCATCCGACGGGCGAAATGAAAATCACACAGCGTTTGTGCTGCAGTCAGCCAGCGCGGATCCATTTTCTGCATGGACGCTGCACGGCCCCCTGCGAACCGGGCAGCGTGCAGACAGCGATGCGCCGCCAATCTGGGCCATTGATATGACGGTGCTGCAACTGCAGGGCCGCCGGTATGCCATCTGGTCGGGCTGGGATGCACCGGGCACGGATCGGCAGTTTCTGTACATCGCAGAAATGGCCTCGCCGACCCGGCTGAAATCTGATCGAGTCCAGCTGTGCAGCAATGCGGATTATGACTGGGAACGTACCGAACCCGGTGCACAGCATCGCGGGCTGCATGAAGGCCCGCAGGTGTTTCAGCAGCGAGGTCGGACGTGGCTGGTGTACTCCTGCGGTGCTTCATGGCTGCCGACCTATAAACTGGGCCTGCTGGAACTGACCGGGACAGATCCCCTGGATCCTGCGTCGTGGCGTAAACATCCCGAACCGATCTTTCAGGGAACGGAGGCAACGTACGGTGTTGGCCATTCGTGCTGGGTCCCGTCGCGCGATGGTCAGCAGCTCTGGCACATCTTTCACGCCAAACGCGATCGCCGGCCCGGCTGGCAACGCGCGGTCTTCGCGCAGCCCATGCAGATCGGTGACGACGGTCGGCCTGTGTTCGGCAGCCCCGTAACAGCAGGGCAGTCACTGGAGCTGCCTTCCGGCGAGCGGGATCCCGGCGAAAACAGGCAACCGTCGATGTCGTATTTCGGACATCATCAGTTTTTTGAGCAGCTTCCGGAAGGTTATCGACTGGGACGTCGTCCGAAGTCACCTGTCAACGACTACCGCAGTGGTGAGAAACTGGTGTTCGACAGCCCTGCCCCGGATGATTTCACAGCCAGTGTTCGCATCGAATTCCACGATGGTTTGCAATCGCGTGACGCCGGACTGCTGTTTCGCTGCAGCGGATCGGCAGTGGGCTATGATGCTCAAAGAGCCCTGTTCGCGGGACTGATTCCCCAAACAGGGCTGGTCATCCTCGGACAGATGGATGGGCAGTCATGGAGGGAACTGGCACGAGCTGAGACGAGGATCGATGTCAGCCAGCCGCAGCTGCTGACCGTACGGATGCAGGGTGACGAGTTGCAGGTTTTCCATAACGATCGTCCGGCAATCAGTTTTCGCAATAGCCACTTTCCTCACGGTGCGGTGGGCCTGCGAGTGGTCGACACGGATGCCACCTTTCGTGACTTGCAGATTCGGGCCCGACCCTGACTGGCCACGGCCTTCAAGGTCGGGCTCTTCTGGCCCAAACGCCCATCGGATCCATCGGTTCAGAAATCCACCTGCAACACGGTCAGCTCGGGAGTGCAGTTCCAGCGGATCGGGTCCTTGGCTCCAAGGCCTCGGCTGACATGCAGCGTTGTCGGCTGGCCGAGGAACAGCCCTGAAGCCAGTGCCACTCCGTAACGACTGGGGCTGAAGACCGGGCCAACCACCGGCAGCACCACCTGACCGCCATGAGTATGACCGGCCAGCATCAGGTCGTAACCCAGTTTCTGTGCCTGAGTCAGCTGGTCCGGGCTGTGGCTGAGCAGAATGGTCAGGTCGCAGAACGAATCACGCACCAGCGGGGGTTCGGTGCCGATCCATGGTCGTTCACTGCCGCCAATCAAGACCCGCCGACCTTTCAGAATCAGAATCTCGGCCGTTCCCGCCACACTGCGCCAGCCCGATGCCTGCAACTGCCGCCGCACCTCTTCAAAGTCTTCACGCCAGTCATGATTGCCCAGAACAAAGCAGCAGGGCGCCGCTGCAGTCAGTGGTTGCAGTGTCTGCACGGCCACGTGCAGCAGCGCAGGCCTGTCAATCAGATCACCCGAAAACAAAATCAGATCCGGCTGCTGCTGCAGCGCGATCTGCACCACAAATTCATAATACGCCGTTCCCGGTGTCCCGATGAAATGCAGATCGCTGAGGTGCAGGATTCTGAGACTGTCTGCTGGTTTTTCCGGTCGCTGCCTGACCGGTGTAATCCGCAATGGCTTGATATTGCATTCCAGCCGGCAGTATTCGTTTCCCGGCCAGAGCCGTGCCAGCAGTCCGGGTGTCCCTCGTGCTGCAGGGTCACCCGTTGCACTGGCCACATCAAATCGCTGACCGGGACTGCCGAACCGCGCCTGTTTCTTCTGCCGCAACTGCCACCACAGCGTCTGCATGATCAGTGTCGTGCACCACAGTGAACTGAACAGTACCAGACGCCTCGTCCATAGACTCTGCTCCCACAGACTGCCACCCCGCAGCAGACTGTCAGGACCCAGGCCCGTCAGCCAGAGCAGCAGCATGGGCCACCCCGGAACCGCCACATCGTGGACTCTGCGCATCAACTTCAAACGGCGGTGATGAATTGCGAGAGCATGGCTGCGGTTGACCACGATCACCCAGAATTCGGCGTTGCCGATCACGCTCGCCAGCACCCAAAGCCAGCCCACCAGCAGACTCACAGTCCGGATCCCGACTGCATGTCCTGCGAGATGGCAGCGAACCGGGAACGCAGGGCCACCAGCTGGGGAATGAATCGAGCAAATGCCCGGGCCCGGTGACTGATGCGATGTTTCACGACAGCACTGAGCAGACCGAACGTCCGATGATACTCAGGCACAAAAAAGTACGGATCGTAACCGAAGCCTCCCACTCCTGCTGCCGTCGACAGAATCCGTCCCCGACAAGTGCCCTCGCAGGCCGCACGGATCACCCCGCTCGGATCCGACAATGCTACGCTGCAGAGATAACCCGCACCCCGCTTTTCCTCGGGAACATCCCGCAGGTCACTTAACAACTTCTGATTATTCCGTTCGTCCGTTGCTCCTTCGCCGCTGTAACGGGCTGAGTAGATGCCCGGAGCACCCCCCAGAGCATCCACCATCAGCCCACTGTCCTCGCCGATCACCCACTGCCTCAGATGCAGTGCTGTCTGAGTCGCCTTTTTGGCCGCGTTTTCCGCGAACGTGCTGCCATCCTCAACCACTTCCGGGACATCCGCGAAGTCCGTCACCGGAACCACTTCAAATCCATAAGGCAGCAGAATCTCGGAAACTTCACGAGTCTTCTTTTTGTTGCGACTGGCCAGCACGATTCGCAATGGTGATGACTGTGACATGATGATGCGGAACTCAACTGCGGAACTTAACAGGGAATCGAAAATACCGACGGTCGGGGACAGGCTTGCCACCGCCACAGCCCGAACACCCCGGCACATCCCGGAACAGGAGCATACAGCATCATCGCCACAAAACACAGTTCGCAGCGATGCGGGGCGACCGGGATTGTTGAAAGCCGTATGCCAAGTTCAACCACATCAGTCAGGATCGCATCGCAAGGACGTTTGTTTCTCGAGCTTGAGCTTTGTTCGCGTCCGAGTACGACGGTGCTGCGAGGCAGGTCTGGCCGTATGATCCCAGCAGTTGCGATGGGCAGTTCTGATACGGAATACTTCCGAATTCAAACACGCAGCCCGGGCGTTCCTGACGCGGGGGACAAAAGTCGAATGGGAGTGTGAGACGGACTTCCTTTGGAGGAGAAACGCAGTGTTTTTGGGGTGGTGAGGTGCGTAAGTTGCCCGGGCTAAAGCCCAGGCTACGGTTTTTGTCCTCGGCATCAGGAATGATCACGCTACGGTTCTGACCCGAACCTCAAAAATATCCCCACGCTACCTCGTTCCCAATCCTGCGTCAGGACACCCTCAGGCCAGAATGTCCGTCACCACTCGACCATGCACATCCGTCAGACGGAAGTCCCGGCCCGAGTAGCGGAAGGTGAGTTTCTCATGATCAATCCCCATCAAATGCAGCATCGTGGCGTGCAGATCATGCACATGAACCTTGTTCTCCTGTGCCGCAAAGCCGAATTCGTCCGTCGCACCGTAAGCCATCCCACCCTTCACACCGCCGCCCGCCAGCCATACGCTGAATCCATGATTGTTATGGTCACGACCGTTGGAACCCTCAGATACCGGCGTGCGACCGAATTCGCCACCCCAAAGTATCAGAGTATCCTCCAGCAACCCACGCTCCTTCAGGTCCCGAATGAGCGCCGCGATCGGCTGATCCACGGCCCGAGCCTTGTCAGCATGCGCCGGAATGTTCTCATGGTCGTCCCACGGCTGCCCGTTGCCATAAAACACCTGCACCATCCGCACCCCGCGTTCCACCAGCCGACGCGCTGCCAGACAACCTTTGGCAAACTCCCCATTGCCGTAAGCATCAATCGTGGTCTTCGACTCCTGAGCCAGATCAAACACCTCCTGCGCTTCCGTCTGCATCCGAAATGCCATCTCAAGACTTTGAATTCTGGCCTCCAGCGGATTATCCTGCCCGCCCCGGCGCGATAAATGCAACTCGTTCATCCGCTTCAGCAGGTCCAACTGCTCACGCTGGGCCGCACGTGACACCTGACCGTTATTGATGTCACGGATCACAGTCTGAGGATTGATGTTGGCGTTGTTGATCTGAGCACCCTGATAGATGCCCGGCAGGAAACGATTGCCCCACAGTGCCGGACCCACCACAGGCTTGCCCGGGCACAGGACCACAAAACCCGGCAGGTTCTGATTCTCTGTCCCCAGCCCGTACAACAGCCACGAACCCATCGAAGGACGGGTGGGCTGAGTTTCACCGCTGGTCATCATCAACAGCGAAGGCTCGTGGTTCGGAATATTCGTATGCATCGAACGAATGACACACAGGTCGTCCGCACAACTCCCCACCTGCGGAAAAATCTCGCTGATCTCCAGCCCGGATTGACCATGCTTACTGAATTTGAATGGCGACTTCAGCAAGCCTCCCGTCCGACGCTCAGTCTTCAGGTCGGCCCCTGAAGGACGCTGCCCATGATATTTCTCAAGGGCCGGCTTGGGGTCAAACGTATCCACCTGCGAAGGACCACCGTTCATAAACAGGTGAATCACACGTTTGGCCCGCGCCGGAAACATGGGCTGCTTCGGCGACAATGGGCCACCCGCCACTTCCGCACCCACTGCACATTCGGGAGACAGCAATCCCGCCAGCCCCAGCGCACCCAGACCTGTACCGAATTTCTGCAGCAGGTCGCGTCGTGAGTACCCGGACGCCAGTCCTGCCAGTTGAGCCTGTATGGTGTTCATCACTGTCGTTCCTTAATCCAGATACATGAATTCATTGCTGGCCAGCAGAATCTGAGCGTAACGCTCCCAGCGATTCAGCGATGTGCCGTCCCGCAGCTCGGCCCCATCCTCCGCATTCACAAACGCCAGCCCCAGCTGCAATTCATCGTCCGTCGGACCGCGTCCAAAAGCCAGACGAAATGCCAGTGCAATCCGTGCCCCCGAGTCAGCTCCAGCCTCAGACTGCAGCCGCGCTGCAAAAGCCTTTGCCTGATTCAGCATGAACGGACTGTTGATCACAAACAACTGCTGCTGCGGTACCGTCGTTTCCGATCGAGTCGAAGCCGTGATGTTGGCATCCGGGAAGTCAAACAGTCGCAGCATGTTGTCCAGCTCATGACGACTGACAAACGCGTACACCGTGCGACGACTGTTGCTGTCCTCCGCCAGATTTGTCGAAGGACCTCCCATCTGCCGGTCCAGTCGCCCTGATACAGCCAGCAGGGCATCCCGCCACGATTCCACGTCCAGACGCCGACGATTCATCCGCCACAAATAGCGGTTATCCGCATCAATCGCCATGCCCGCATCCGTCTGCAGCGAACTCTGCTGCCATGCAGCACTCAGCAGCAGCTCCCGATGCATCGCCTTCACCGACCAGCCCAGCTCCTGGAATCGAACCGCCAGCCAGTCCAGCAACTCGGGATGCGTCGGTCGCTCGCCCAGACTGCCGAAATTGTCCGGTGTGGAGACCAATCCCCGCCCGAAATGCTGCTGCCAGATACGATTCACCATCACACGCGAAAACAGCGGATTCTGCGGTGACGCGATGTCCTCTGCCAACTGCAGGCGGCCACTGCCCTGCTGATACACCGGTGGCTGGTCTCCAGCCAGTACCTTCAGGAAACGTCGCGGAGCCACCTCACCCTGATTGGCGGGATTGCCCCGCACAAACACCTTCATGTCGGCAGGCGAGCCATCGGCGATGATGTGCGCAACAGGATACATCGCCGGATGCGCCTTACGCAGACGCTCCAGCTCTTCACGACTGGCCTTCAGTTCCTGCTGCTGCTGAGCCGGTAACAACTGCTCAAGCTGCTGCAGATCAACCGCAAACACCCCCTGCTCGCCAAACACCTGCGTCAGCAGATCACTCTGAGTCAGATTCAGGTCGGTGGGTGTCTGAGTATACACGCGGAACTGCACGCTGGCCGCTTCACCACAGCCACCCTGATCCGTGCCGCTGTGATCAAGACCGGCCACAGCGCGAAACCGCTGCACACCCTGCGGCAGATCATAGATGATGTGAGATGTGGCATGCGTACCAAGGCCATGCCCGAATTCACGACCACCAATCTTCAGACGACCACCCTGAACATTGCGATTCAGATTCACACTGCCGTACGTCGCAGCCACTGACCGCCACTTCAGCTCAGACAACCGCAGCTCTCCCTCTGCAGTCACCAATCGTGCTTCAGCCCAGTCGGCGTGGTCACAACTGTCCCCGTCACCGGCATTCGTGACCACCAGATGCAGCTCAAGGGCACCATTCAGATCAAGATCGATTTCGGCCGCTGGCTGAGCCTTGCGGATGATGCCGCTGGTCCACAGGGCATTCCCCGCCGGGACCAGCTTCCGCAGCTCCGCCGTTTCCTCAGCAGTCAGTGCACCCTGCCCCTGCTTCAGTAACAGTTGCAGATGCTGCTGAAGTTCCGCAGCCGCTGCCACCACGGCTGCCGGGATCCGGCCGGCTGCCGCCTGGTCCGCAGGACCCGCCAAAGACGCCCAGTTGCGGAACACAGGATTCGTGTCCTTCTGCTTCTGCAACAGCTCCTGCCAGCGTTTCAGAAATCGGGGGTTCAGACCGGCTGCCTGGGCCAGCATGTCAGGGTTGCCACCAGCCTGCAGCTGCCATACGGCCTGCAGATAAGCTGACACCTGCGGCAACTGAGACTGCCGAACCTGCGGGCCGGATTCCGCAATCCGCTTGCGGATGGACTCATCCAGTTCCTTCAGACGCGTCTGTGCGTGGTTGTACGCTTCAACCTCCGTTTGCGGCACCAGCGGTGCCGTATGCAGCCGACTGCTGCTGAAGATACCGGCCAGCGAGTAATAGTCCTGGGTGGGTACCGGGTCAAACTTATGGTCGTGACAACGAGCACAGGACACGGTCAGCCCCAGAAATCCACGGCAAAGCGTATCAATCCGATCGTCCAGTTCATCGGCCGCCGCCTTCGCCGCGTCCGTATTCTTGTAATACTGCGGTCCCAGCCCGAAATAGCCCAAAGCCGGTAACTCAGTCAGCCGCTGATCTTCCGGCATCGGCACGAGGTCGGCGGCAATCTGATACCTGACAAACTGGTCGTACGGCAGATCCCTGTTGAACGCCGACACCACCCAGTCCCGATAGCGCCAGCCACTGGTGTTGGGACTGACCGCAAAGGTGTGCGCCTGATCTTCGGAGTAGCGAGCCACATCCAGCCAGTAGCGTCCCCAGCGCTCGCCGTAATGCGGACTTTGCAGCAGTCGGTCGACCAGCGCTGCAAAAGCATCAGGAGATTCATCTGCAAGAAAGGCGTCCACTTCAGCGGGCGTCGGAGGCAGGCCCAGCAGGTCAAAAGTGGCGCGACGGATCAGCTCAGTTCTGGTCGCAGCGGGCGACGGACTGAGCCCCTGCTGTTCCATGGCCGCCAGCACGAAACGATCCACATCACTGCGCGCCCACGCGGCGTTGCGAACTTCCGGCACCGCAGGCTTCTGTGGCACTACGAAAGACCAGAACTGTCGCGCCGTACTGAAGTCCATGGCCTTTTTGACAACAGCAGCCGGACCGGTTCGAGGATCCACCGCTCCGCCCTCAATCCACTGCTCAAAATCCCTGACCACTGCTGCCGGAAGACGACCCGTTGGTGGCATCTGGAAGCTGTCGTAGTTCAATGCGTGGATCAGCACACTTTCCGTGCTGCGACCCGGTACAATTGCCGGACCGCTGTCACCACCGGTCAGCAACCCGGCAGCCGTATCAAGCAGCAGCCCGCCCTTGACGCTTTTGGAATCGGCCGAGTGACATTCATAGCAGTGCTGCACCAGCACCGGCCGGATCTTCGCCTCGAAAAAATCCAGTTGAGCCTGTCGATCGGCCGACGGTTCGTCAGCCCCTGACAGCGTGCCGTTGACAGCACACAGCAGCAGCACAAAGGTTCTGATGGACAGTGGCGAGTATCTTGCGGGCATAAACAGTTCCAGCAGATTGTTCGGCGCCAGCGTGTTGGAGGCGGGCAATCCGTTTGGGCAGTGTGGCAGTGCGGAGGGCGGGAATTCACAAAGGTGGGACAAACTCAGTATGCTATCGAAGATTGGGCCCCAGGACGATGCAGAAAAGCGGTCGAAAACGGGGATTTTGCAGAACGGTCAGAACCGCAAAAAATCGGGACCGATTGTACTTGACTGTCGCCACTTTTGTGCCACCGCCAAACCAGTCCGCACTGGACAACAACCGGCCACTCCCGCAGATCTGAATTCCAGTGTCCGAATCAGCACCGAATCAGCTAAACTGCAACGCCACGCACACAATTCGCCCATCCGTCACACTTCTTTGCGCTGCGTCCCCATGCCTGACAATACTGATCAAAACGACATCATGACAGCTTTGAACAAGGCCCCGCGGCAACGCTCTGGCTGGCGCTGGCCACTCGCCATCGTCCTGCTGACGTCCGCCGGCACCGTGCTGGGCAACAGACTTGCAGATAGTCGCACGGGCGAGGTCATTGCGATTTTCTACGGCATCGGTCTGACAATCGTGGGCCTGAGCGGCTGGTGGCTGTTTTTTTCCGGCGGTACACGCACTCGCCGCTGGCTGGTCTTCGGTGGCATTCTGCTGGGCTCAGCTGTTGCCGGCATCGCCGCAGTGCGGGAAGTCTGGTTTGAAGGCGATATGCGACCACACGTCAGATTCCACTGGGATCCGCCTTCGCCGGCCGACCTCGCACAGCAGTGGCTGTCCCGGAACGCGCCGCCGAATCCGCTCACCCCGCAGACTCCGGAAGTCCTCGCCAATAACTCGGCCGGCTTTGCAATCACCGAGACGCAGCTGAGCATCTCGGAGGATGACTGGGCGCGTTACTGCGGCCCGGATTCCCGCCGCCAGATCTCCGGCGCGAAACCCCGGACCGACTGGACACAACAGCCCCCGAAACTGCTGTGGCGTCACCCCGTCGGAGAAGCGTGGTCGTCCGTCTCCATTGCCGGTCATCTGCTCTGGACTCAGGAACAACGCGAGGCACTGGAATGCACTGTCTGTTACAATGCAGACACCGGCGCCGAACTGTGGCGACGTGAAGATTCCGCGCGGTACCAGACATCTCAGGGTGGCGTCGGACCTCGCAGTACACCGACTGTCACGGAAGCTGCCGTGTATGCCCTCGGTGCAACCGGAATTCTGAACGCGCTGCATCCCACCTCCGGCAAACTGCTCTGGCAAAGAAACATCTGCACCGATGCTGGCAGTGAGATGGTGGAATGGGGCATGAGCGGAGCACCGCTGGTCTGGCAGAACATGGTGATTGTCGATGCCGGTGGCCAGAACGGCAAAGCCGTGATCGCCTACGATCGTTCCAGCGGTGATATCGTCTGGGCCAGCGGCAGCCATAAAGCCGGCTATGCCGCTCCCCGGATCGAAACCATTGATGGCAGACCCGTGCTGCTGGTATTTCACGGAGATGGACTGGAGGCCCTGAATCCGGAGGATGGTCAGTCATTCTGGCTGTATCCCTGGGTCAACCAGTACAGGATCAACGTGGCACAGCCAATGCTGTTCGGCAACCGCGTGTTTCTCAGCAGCGGTTATGATTCCGGCTGCGTGCTGCTGGACCCGGCAAGGCTCACGGATATGCCCGGAGGCGTCCCGCGACCGGCCGAAGTCTGGTCACCCACCCGCAGCCTGAAACTCAAATTCAACGAAGCGGTGCAACTGGGAGATTTTGTCTACGGACTGGATGACGGCATACTGGCCTGCGTGGATGTCAACACCGGCGAACGTCGCTGGAAGGGCGGGCGATACAAGTACGGGCATGTGCTGCTGTGGCAGGACCTGCTGCTGGTACAGGCCGAGGATGGGTTTGTCGCCCTCGTACAGGCTGATCCCACACGATTTCAGGAGCTGACGCGGTTTCCTGCCCTGACGGATCGCACATGGAATGTGCCCGCAGTTCATCGCGGACGGCTTTACGTCCGAAATGCTTCAGAACTGGCCTGTTTTCAGTTCCCCTGACTGCAGTTTGTGACATCCCGGAACGCAAAACGCGGGCGATTGAGAAAATACTCTCGCGTTTGGCCTCTGCCTGTGAAAAGTGCCGAATTCACAGGCTGCAGGTAGTTGTGCCGCTGCGTTAATCGAGCTGCCCGTCGTGCGGTATAGACCGAGACGGGTAATTTGACCCCCCTGGTATTAACGAACAGCGAGCCCACCATGAACATCGACCGAATGGAACATCACACGAGTCTCGTTTCAAACGACGAAACTGCTGCAGATTTTCGCCGCTGGGTGCTCACCACAGGTCTGGCAATGCTGTTTGCAAAATGTCTCTGGCTGTTCCTGTATCACATATTGCTGTTCCCTGTGACGCACAATGAGCTGACCCTGTATGAGAACTTTGGGATGGCCGCAGACCAGATCGCGGTAAACCTTGCCTTCGAACTGCCAATCTACGCTGCCTGCATCCTGTACCTGAAAGTGAAGTCCGCTGAAACTCACATTGTCCCGGGCGTTTTGACCACATTCGGGCTCGCTGTATCACCGTTGCTTCCCCTACTCCCGCTGGGGGCCATCTTCGTCCCTGAATGGATGGGATACTTCGTGTTTTGTGGTCTGGTGACGGCGACCCTGTCAACGGTCTGCTCGGCGGTACGTCGCAAAGCAGCACGTGTGGCCCCGGACACCCACGCATCTGATCCTGACTCCTCATCTGCTTCTATCAGTCTGAAACTCTGGAGGAAGTAGCATGGCAGGCGGTGCAGCCACAAAAACGGAGGTCGACGTTGATCGCTGGTATTTGCCGCGTTGGTTTTTCGGAACGCTGCTGGGGATTTGTGCCGCGGGAGGCTGCTTTGCCTGCCTGATCGGCCGTATTTTCCAGTCCGACAGCACCGGTTGGCTCTGGTTCAGCGAAAGCCTGCAGTGCTTTGCCACGGGTGCCGGGTATTCGCTGATCTGCGGCGTTCCCGGCTGCGTGCTGGGCAGCCTGCTGCTGCATGCGGCCGGTGGAAAAACGGAGTCCGATCGGCTGGCGTGGGCGGTGCTCTGCGGAGGAGGAACCGGGGCCGCCAGTCTGCTGCTGTCCGGACTGCCGGCGGCTATCATTGTCGCGTCCGTTGTCGGCGCTGTGGGAGCATTTGCGGGCAATTGCCTGCTGGATACGATTGTGCATCCACACAGCTCAAAAAATCGGCTCAACGCAAAATGAATCGCGTGGTGTGAAGAAGCATGCTGACCACGCAAGGCAGCAATTGTCGAGGCATTCCGAGGGCCAGCCGTTGGCGGAGGCCATTCTTGTCTTGAAAGGGAGCACCGAGCTGGTGCTCGTTGGTCCCGCCTGGGAGGGCGAGGCTCCCGCCGAGCCGTCATACATCCCGCGGACTGACAGGCGTTTGGCTCAGCGTTAACTTCGCCCTCCCTAAGGGCCAACACCCGTGGCAAGGCAATCTGCGGCTGCGCACAGGATTTCGCGTTGATCCAAAAAATCGCTCGGTCCGTCAGATGGACGCTTTCGGTTAATCGTCGCATGACAGGACGGTCAGATTGCTGTTCTCGCGACAGCACCGGGTGACTCAGCAAAGAGTTCCGTAGATCGTTTGAGCGAACCTCTCTCTCCAGCGTGCAGGATCTTCACGATTGCCGGTGTGAACGTGGACGGAGGCAGTTTTCGGTGGGAATCACCACGGCTGCGGTTTGTAAACCATCCATGATCGGAGTGGCTTTCATGAACAGTGACGTGTCGGGAATTGCCCGCAAAGAAGTCTCTGGTGACGGCGCAGAAGTTCCTCGCAACCCGCGATTGTTGGAATGGCTGTTGTCTGTCTGGCTGGGCACAGTGATCGGTGGTGGGATGTTTGGGGGCATCATCGTAATTCAGGCCCCGCAGGCCTTCCCGCTGTTTTTCGCGGTCGGCTGCATGTGGGCTGCAGTGGGCAGTTTGCCGATACTTGCGGTGGCAGGGGTTGTGGGCCTTGCTTTACGCTCTGCCATGGACAGCAGTGTCGTGCGGATTGTGATGGCGGCGGTGTGTGGCTTTACATCCGGTGTGGTCAGTGCCCTGCAGATTGGCCCCATGGCCGTTGCCGCCGGGGCTGTTGGGGCGATTGGTGCCATGGCCGGTGTTTTGCTGGCTGACAGACGATGGCGCCGCAGGCTGGCCGCAGTTGACGCCTGATCAGTCGCTAGGGTTCAAAAAAAGCTGCAGATTTCAGTTTGAGTTGCTGCGTGGTGTGTGGGATGATGGCGGCGTTCGACCTGCCACGCGTCCATCCCTGCCACTCCTGCATTGAACCTCCGCCGAATGTGCGTCAATCGCCGTTTTTTCATCCTGCTGCTGGCGCTGTCAGTACCGTTCAGCAGATTTTCTGCGGCCGTAGCTGTGGGGCCGCAGGATGCTGCAGTGTCGCCCGGCCAGCCCCCGCAGTTTACGGACACACAACTGCAGTTTTTCGAGTCGCAGGTGCGGCCACTGCTGGTTGAACACTGTTTCCCGTGCCATGCGGGGGAAAAACTGAAGGGCTCACTCAGCCTTGAATCCAGGGCTGCGGTTCTGCTGGGGGGAGACAGCGGGCCAGCCATTGTTCCCGGTGATGCCGCAGCCAGCCTGCTGATTCAGGCCGTGCATTATGACGGTTTGCAGATGCCGCCCACGCAGAAACTGTCGGCAGCGAAGATTCAGGTGCTGGAACAGTGGGTGCAGCAGCAGGCGCCATGGCCCCTTGCTGCGGGCACCAACAGCATGCGCAAGTCCGCGGCGGCGGTGGTGACGGACGACGACCGCCAGCATTGGGCCTTCCAGCCGCCTCAGGCCACCCTGCCGCATGCTGCCGCAGCCGCTGCTCACCCAATCGATGCATGGCTGCAACAGCAGCACACATTGCAGCAACTGACGCCTCTGCCACAGGCCGAGCCCCGGGTGCTGGTGAGACGCGCGTTTCTCAGCCTGACCGGTCTGCCGCCCACATTCGCGGAACTGAACGACTGGGAACGTCGCATCACCGGGCCGACTCAGGGGCAGTTGAATGAGCCCGGCTTCACGCAGCTGCTGGACGACCTGCTGGCGCGTCCCGCCTATGCAGAACACTGGGCCCGGCACTGGCTGGATGTGGTGCGGTTCGGACAAAGCAACGGCTACGAGCGCGACGGCTATAAACCGTATTCCTGGCGCTACCGCGATTATGTCGTGCAGTCATTTCAGCAGGACAAGCCGTGGGACAGATTTCTGCTGGAGCAGTTGGCGGGGGACGAGCTGCCCGACGGTTCGGCGGAATCGCGTACAGCCACCGGGTTTTATCGAGTGGGCGTGTGGGATGATGAAGCCGATGACAGGCGGCAGGCGGAGTTTGATGACCTCGATGATGTGCTGGTGACGGTGGGAGCTTCCATGCTGGGACTGACCATCGGCTGTGCCCGCTGTCATGATCACAAATTTGATCCGTTGCCGCAGGACGACTACTACCGGATGCTCAGCTTTTTTCGAGGCATCCGGCGTTACGAAGAACCTCAGGAAAAACCAGAAAGTGCCACGGTACTGCCGCTGCAGGATGCAGATCAGGTGCGGCAGGCCCTGCAGGCTGCCAATGGACAGTCAGCGCCGCCACTGACATGGACACTGGCTGTCCGCGAAGCGGGCCCGGTACCTGCGGAAACCCGGGTGCTTGTGCGTGGTCAGGCCGCCAATCCCGGCATCGCGGTGCAGCCGGCTTTTCCGCAGGTACTGTGTCGAAGCGATACGTCAGCAGCCGACCAGTTGCTGCTGACGAACATGCGCTCTGAATCACCGCTCGCTGATCTGTTTCCGTCCAGCGGCAGGCGTCTGGCGTTTGCCCGCTGGCTGGTGCGTCGCGATCATCCGCTGACGGCGCGAGTTGCCGTGAACCGAGTCTGGCATTTTCATTTCGGTCGCGGACTGGTCGGCTCAACCGCTGACTTCGGTCGGGCTGGCGAGTCACCGATTCATCAGCCCCTGCTGGACTGGTTGTCCGTGGATTTCATGGACCATGGCTGGTCTCTGAAACAGTTGCACCGGCGGATTCTGACCTCTGCGGCGTGGCGTCGCAGTTCCCGGACAGATGCGGGGCAGGTGGAGCAGGTCCGGCAGGCGGAGCAGCGGGACCCGGCCACTCGCCTGCTCTGGAAATTTCCGTTCCGCCGACTGGAAGCGGAATCCATTCGTGACCGCATGCTGTTCAGCAGCGGCGAATTGAATCCTGCCGTGGGTGGGCCGGAAATGTATCCGCAGCTCAGTGGCGAAGTGCTGGCCGGTCAGTCGAAGCCCGGACTGGGCTGGCGCAGCAGTGAATTCGGCGAGCAATGCCGCCGCAGTCTGTATGCGATTGTGAAGCGGGGCGTGCGGGATCCGGTCCTCGAAGCTCTGGACTATACGAATACGGCGTCACCGCTGACGGAACGTCCGGTCACCACGGTGGCTCCGCAGGCCCTGATCCTGCTGCACGGACGGTTCACTGCGGACCGCGCTGCCGCTTTGGCACAGCAGACACCGCCTGCAGCAGACGTCACCACACAGATCCGCGGGATTTACGAACGCGTGCTGCAGCGACATCCCAGTGCTGCTGAACTGACAGCCGCAGTGGATCTGGTGTCTGCGTGGGAGCAGCAGTGGCCGCTGCCGAGCAGGCAGATTTCATTCCGCCCGGACGTCCCCGAGTCCCTGTATTC
>CAITYU010000425.1 GCA_903896675.1 uncultured Planctomycetaceae bacterium | reverse complement strand
GGACGAGATGCTGGTGAACATGGGTCCGCAGCACCCCAGCACTCACGGTGTGTTGCGACTGTTGCTGCGGACTGACGGGGAAATTGTCCACGAGTGTACTCCGCACATCGGCTATCTGCATCGTTGTGCCGAGAAGATTGGCGAGAACCTGAGTCCTCCGCAGTACATCCCTTACACCGACCGGATGGATTATCTGGCGGCGATGAACATGAATCTTGGTTTTTCGCTGACAGTGGAAAAGCTGACCAAGGCGAAGGTACCGGCTCGTGGCGTGCATCTGCGGGTGTTGATTGCGGAGCTGGGGCGGATTGCCAGCCATCTGGTGGGGATGGGAGCGTACGGTCTGGACCTCGGGACATTCAGTCCATTTCTGTATGCGTTTCGTGAGCGCGAGATCATTCTGGATTTGTTTGAAGAGGCCTGCGGGGCTCGTTTGACGTACAGCTATCTGACTGTTGGCGGTGCGACGCATGACCTGCCGGAGGAGATTGAGATTCCGGACGGTTTGGCATCGCTGACGGGGCGTCGAGCGGGCGAGCGTTATCCCTTTCTGGAAGTGCTGGAGATGTTCCTGCAGTGGCTTGAGCCACGAATCTGGGAGTATCACACGCTGTTGACTCGCAATGCGATTTTCATCAAGCGTACGGCGGGTCTGGGGATTCTGACTCCTGAGATGGCGGTCAGTTATGGTTGTACGGGTCCGGTGCTGCGTGGCAGTGGAGTGGATTTCGACCTGCGTCGTGACGGCGAGGCGATTTACACGGACATGTACAAGGGCTATGAGTATGAGATCCCGGTGGCGCCCTTCGCTGATGCTCCGCGGGAGGCTGTTGTTGGTGACAACTGGTGTCGTTTTTATGTGCGGATGATGGAAGTTGTGCAGTCGATTCGGCTGGTGCGGCAGGCGATCAGGAAGTACGAGGCGACTCCGGGTCCGGTGCGTGAGAACTTCAAGCTGGGTGCGAAACTGCCGAAGGATGAAGTTTATCTGGAAACCGAGTGTCCGCGCGGTCAGATGGGTTTCTACCTTGTGGGTAATGGAGACGGCAATCCGTTGCGGTTGCGGGCGAAGAGCAGCAGCTTCTGTAACTTGTCGGTGACGGACCGGATTTGCGAGGGGGTCCCATTGGCGGACGTGCCTGCGATCGTGGGTTCACTGGACATTGTGATGGGCGAAATTGACAGGTGACTTGAAACTTCACAGGTCCCTGGATTTCGATCACCCGTGGAACTGAAAAGGCGTGAGGGTTTCTCGTCGCCTCAAGTATGCCTTGAGCTGGCGGATTGATCGGGATGTGGCAGGGACGCAGCGAAGCAGTCTTCGAACGGGAACTGCGTCCGCTGCTGGCAGAACGTGGGAGCGTGTCCTGAAGTTGCGACTGACGGAATGCATCACGGACCTCAGAAACTGGCGGTGAGGCAGGTCCATGGTCTGGTGCAGGTCGGGCTGGCGATTGTGAGATGCAGCGGTGATTGAGGGGATTTTCAACCAGGCGTCAGGTCTCACGAGGTGATTGAACTCATGCCGTGGATTGAATGGTACAACTCGCTTGCCAAGCCTTCCTGGACGCCAGCACCGGCGACTATCGGGATGATCTGGCAGATTCTGTACCCGGTGATTCTGATCAGTTTTGGCTTTGTGTTTGTGAAGGCGTTTGGTGGCAGTGTCGGTTGGCTGGTGGCGTTGCCCTTTGTGATCAATTTGGTGGCGAATCTGATTTTCACTCCGATTCAGTTCGGGATGCGTAACCTGCCGCTGGCTGCGTTGGACATTCTGGTCGTGTGGGGCTCGATCATCTGGTGTGTCATCTCCATTTGGCCGCACTTCAAATGGGTCGCTATTGCTCAGGTGCCGTACTTCATCTGGGTGTCATTGGCGACAGTGCTGCAACTTGCGATTACCGCGATGAATTGGGGACGGTCCTGACTGAATGAAGTGCTGGCGTGGCCTCTGCTGATCCTGTGGGTGTCGTTTGTGATGGTTGAAGGCCTGCCGGGGAATCAATGAAATCGCCTGAAAACGCGGGAAAATGCTGGTAAGTCGAGAGTGGAGTTTGGGAGCTGATGAGCATGCGACGGTGAAACTGTGATGTCTGGAAAACCGGTGGTGGTGTGGGCTTTTGAGTCCGGAGATTTTCACTGGTCATGTTCCGGAATCAGGTGTCGCAGGTTGTCTGCCGGTGTGGTGAGCGATAGAATTCTGTGTCGGCAGAGTTCGTAGGTGCACGTTTTTTGACAGTACTGGCGGGTCTTGGGTATGGCAGTACAGGCAATTGCAGGTGTCAGTTCCACAACTGAGGCTCGGATCATGACCGAGTTTCCTTCGGTGGGTGCAAGTTCTGCGGGCCGACTGATTGGCCGGCTGATGGGCAGCATGCGGGTCCGAATTCTGGGGATCCCGTTGTCGTATCTGCTGTTTGGTCCTCTGGTGGCTCCGGTTGCTGCCCTGCTCTTTTTTGGGCGGCTGCTGGGTTCGCGTTACATTCTGACGAACCGATCTGTGCAGGTTTGGTCTTCGCTGGGCAGTCAGCGTACGGCCTCTGTGGATCTCAGCGAAGTGGATTCTGTGGTGATTGACGAGTTGCCTGGGCAGGCTTTTTACCGGGCGGCGGACATTCGCCTGAAGTCTGCTGCTGGCCAGACTCTGTTGCGTCTCTCGGGGGTGGCGGACGCATCGGCATTCTGCAATGTGATTCAGCGTGCCGTTCAGGCTCGCCGGATGGTGCAGTCTTCGCTTGCGGTGATCAACGCTCGTCGCTGACATCGGTTGCCTTCTGCTGGGGGGCTCGAGTGGATGTTCTTATCGACGGAGCAGTTGGTCAGATTTCTGGGTGCTGCGTTTCTGATCACGATTTCGCCTGGTCCTGACGTGCTGGCGACGGTCAGTCTGGGTTTATCGCGTGGCTGGCGTGTTGCGGTGGGTTTTGGGATGGGCTGTGGCAGCGGTTGTCTGCTGCATACGTTGCTGGCGGTGCTGGGTGTGTCAGCATTGCTGCAGGCTTCGCCGGTAGCGTTTGGCTTGCTGCGTTTCTGCGGGGCTGGTTATCTGGTGTGGATTGGCTGGGGGGCATTGCGCAGTCGTGGGGTGGTGCAGGTTCCGGGTGCAGTTGGTGTGGGTGATGTGTTTCGCGGTCAGTCTGAGAGTGTTACGGGGCTGGGCTGGTTTCGCCGCGGGTTGCTGGCGAATGCGGTGAATCCCAAAGTGGCCCTGTTTTTTCTGGCGTTTTTGCCTCAGTTTGTTGAGGATCGAGGTGGCCATCGTGGTCTGCAGTTGGCGGTCCTTGGTCTGGTGTTTACGTTGAATGCCGTGGTGGTATTCAGTCTGGTGGGTTTTTTTTCGGGGCGTGTTGGTCATCTGCTGCAGGGGCAGGCCGGTGTCAGCAAGTGGCTGGACCGTTTGACAGGCGTGTTGTTCTGGGGGCTGGCAGTTCGTTTATTGTTTGTTGTGAAGTGAGCGGCAGGAATTCGGGTTTGGGGTTTGTGGACTGAGTGTTTGGGTGTATTCGGTTATTGGCAATCAGGAGAAGCTCCCATGACGGACTCGCTGGATTCAATGCATCATGTGGCGATTGAGGTTCGGGACATCGCCGAGTCTGTGGATTGGTATCGCAGTGAGTTTCGCTGCGAGGTTGCCTATCAGGATGCCACGTGGGCGTTTTTGAAGTTTTCCAACATTCATCTGGCTTTGGTTTTGCCGGGGCATCATCCGCCGCACGTTGCGTTTACATCGGTGAAGGCGACGACGCATCCGGGACTGAAGCCGCACCGCGATGGGACTCGGTCTGTCTACATCAGCGACCTGTCCGGGAACTCGGTTGAACTGATGGATCCGACAAGCCTGTAGAGAATTTATTTTTGCCCGGAGCAACCAATTTCCCGGATTTCTCGAATCCCGGAGGGCTCGTGCGCTGTTTTTCCGAGCAAGTGGATCAATCGGTGAATCAGACAGGAGCACAGCGATGGTATTCAGGAAACTGGGTTTGTGTGTGGCGGTGCTGTTGTTCGGCGGGGGGGGCATAGTTCCATCGGCCAGCAAAGCGTCGATGCCGGATGAGCGGCCGTCGAGCGTCCAGCGTGGCGACGGTGGTCCCCGCGATGGTGGTCCCCGCGATGGTGGTCCCCGCGATGGTGGTCCCCGCGATGGTGGTCCCCGCGATGGTGGTCCCCGCGATGGTGGACCTCGTGATGGTGGCCCCCCGTGATGGTGGTCCTCGTGATGGTGGTCCTCGTGATG
>CAITYU010000424.1 GCA_903896675.1 uncultured Planctomycetaceae bacterium | reverse complement strand
TTGACACAATCACCAGCGATCACACCCGTACCCGGCTTGGCTGGCAACAGCAGCACTCGCGATGACCGAAACTCGCCAATGACCTGATGCGGAATAGTGCCATTCACAATCGGAACACTGGACTGCGAACGATTCGACTGCTTGGTGGCCTTCTCAACCGCCTGAGGCACTTCGATCGCCTTCCCGTAGCCATAGCCGGCACGACCGTTGCCGTCTCCCGTGACCACCAGTGCGGCGAAACTGAAGCGACGCCCGCCCTTCACCACGCAGGCGCACCGGCGAATCTGGACCACACGTTCGCCCGAGTCAGACTTTACTTCTGCTGTCGACACCGTTCACCCCACGCCCAGAAACCAGATATGGTAAAAACTCCAGGAAACCGCCCACGGTAACCGCAACAGTCTTGATAAAACCAGCCTGTTGGCGGCTGCAGATCAGGATTCGCAGACCTCAGAAATCCAAACCAGCAGCACGAGCCGCATCGGCCAGCGCCTCAACTCGCCCATGGTAGCGGAACGGACCACGGTCGAACACCACAGCCGTGATGCCCGCCACTTTCGCCCGCTCCGCAATCAACTGCCCGACCTTCGTGGCACTGTCCACGTTGCCACCAACGCCTCCCGGGCCGGAAATTGCCGAGTCGACGCTGCTGGCGGCAGCCAGAGTACGCCCAGAGGCATCGTCGATGACCTGCGCATACATGTGCCGATTGCTGCGAAACACTGAAAGTCGAGGACGACCGTTGGCACCACGCGCAACACCGTTGCGAACTCGATGCGTTCGACCACCACGACGCTTTGCCAACTGAGTACGAATGCTCATCGCTTACACCAAGCCAAAAAACAATTACTTCGAACCGAATGCCTTACCGGCCTTGCGACGCACCTGTTCATCCTGATAGCGAATCCCCTTACCCTTGTAGGGCTCAGGCGGACGCACCGAGCGGACCTCCGCCGCAAACTGCCCACACGCCTGCTTATCGCAGCTGCGCACAACAACGTGCGTCGGGTCTGGAACCTCACACTTCGTGCCGGCAGGTACCTCCAGCACAATCTTGTTCGCAAACCCAACCTGCAATGTCAGTTTGTTGCCAGACAGGTTGGCGTTATAGCCGACCCCGGTGATCTCCAGTTTCTTCTCGAACGGCTTCACAACACCCGCCACCATGTTGTTCAACAGGCTGCGAGTCAGTCCGTGGAGCGCCCTGCTGAGCCGCTTGTCGTCAGGCCGAGTCACAACGATGGAACCACCGTCCAGCGCGACGCCCATCGATGGGTGCACGTTCAGCGTCAACTCGCCCGCCGGACCCTTCACCACAACAGTGTTCCCCGAAATCTCCACCTTCACTCCTGAAGGCACAATCACGGGTTTTTTACCAATTCGAGACATTTTCGGAACCTCAGAACCAGTGCCTGATAACCGCAGGATCACAGAGTGAAACCATTCAGCCCCAACTCACCAAACCTGGCACAGCAATTCACCGCCGATGCCCTGACGGCGAGCTTCCCGATTACTCAGAACGCCCCGCGACGTCGACAACACCGAAATACCAGTGCCCTGCCGAACATCCTTCACATCACTGACCGCTATGTACACCCGGCAACCCGGCTTGGACACACGCTCGATGTGCTGAATTACGTGCTCGCCATTGGGACCGTACTTCAGATTGACCCGCAGAACGCGATGATTTCCGCTCTCAACCACCTCGTGGTCCCAAACGAAACCCTCTCGCTGCAGCGCCTGGACAATCGCAACCTTCAGCCGCGAGAACGGCACATCAACGTACGGACGTTCCACATGAACGCCGTTTCGAATTCTTGTCAACAAGTCCGCAATCGGATCCGTCATCATGTTCCTGCACCCCTCACCAGCTGGCCTTCTTTACGCCCGGAATCAATCCTTCCAGCGAAAGATTGCGGAAACAGATCCGACACACCTTGAACTTACGATACACAGCCCGTGGACGACCGCACATCATGCAGCGATGCTCGATTCGACTGCTGAACTTCGGAGCCCGCCGGGCCTTCTCAATCTTTGCCTTGCTTGCCATTTCACCGCCCTGATCTGTCCCAGTCCCGTTTCACACACCCACGCAAGTTCACCAATCAACCCTCGACACGGAAAGGCATGCCGAACGCTCTCAGCAGCACGCGACCTTCGTCGTCCGTCCGTGCTGTCGTGACAATCGTAATGTTCATTCCCTGCACAGTGGTAGCCGTTTCCGGATCAATCTCCGGAAACACCAACTGTTCGCTCAACCCGCAGTTGTAGTTCCCATGACCGTCAAACCCCTTCGGATTCACGCCTCGAAAGTCGCGAACACGAGGCAGAGCCAGCGTAATCAGCCGCTCCAGAAAGTCATACATCCGCCGACCACGCAAAGTCACGCGGCAGCCAATCGGCTGACCCTCTCGCAGTCGGAACCCAGACACGGAATTCTTAGCGCGAGTCACCTGAGCCTTCTGACCGGACAACTGCGTCAGATGCTCGGCAGCAACGTCAAGACGCTTGCGGTCCTCAACCGCCTTGCCCACGCCCATGCTCACCACGATCTTCTCAAGACGTGGCAGGGAATGCACGTTCGTCCGGCCCAGAGACTCCCTGAGCAATGGAACGATTCGATCTTTGTAATCTTGTATCAAACGAGACATGCTGACGATTCCAGTCTTTTTCCAGCCCGCTCGAGACCCCAGGGGCTCTGCAGCTCCCGAAACCCCATCCGACCAAACCCCAAAACCAGCCTCAGACCACTTCGCTGGCAAGCGACACGATCTTCATAAACTTGCGGTCTCGCAGCTCGCGAGCTACAGCTCCGAAGATACGAGTCCCCTTTGGATTACCATCGTTGTCCACGATCACGATGGCGTTGCGGTCAAACCTGACGTACGAGCCGTCGGCCCGCCGCGCAGACTTCTTCACCCGCACCACAACGCCCTTCACTACCGACCCGGCCTTGATCGCACTGCCCGCAATCGCCTTCTGTACGCTCACCACCACGATGTCACCCAAACCAGCGTAACGCCTGCGAGTTCCACCGAGCACCTTGATACAGCGGGCTGACTTGGCACCCGAATTATCTGCCACGTCAAGCAATGTCTGCATCTGAATCATCGCAACTCACTCCAGACTCAAGCACCAGTGCAACACCGAAATCACCCGACACTTCGCCGCTATCGGCTCACTCGCCCGTCTCTGCAACGGCCGGAGAACTGATCACACGAACCAGAGCCCACCGCTTCAGTCGGGACTTCGGAGGTGCCTCCTCAATCTCGACCGTGTCGCCCTTGCGAGCGATTCCAGCCTCGTCGTGTACATGACACACCGTACGACCACGAATGATCTTCCCATACTTGGGATGCTTCATGCGCCGGTCAATCTCCACTCGCACCGTCTGCGACTGTCCGGACTTTGCTACAACACCGATCAAGGTCTTCTTCATGACGCACACCACGACTGGAGAAAATTAAAACGTAATCGCAGGCGACTACTTCCGCTCGCTCTGAACAGTAAGGATCTGTGCAATGCGACGTCGCAGTTTACGGGAGTTGCTGGGAACATCGTTACGCTCTGTTGCCGCCTGGATCCGCAGCTTGAACAGAGCCTGCTGAGCACCGGCCAGCTCATGCCCCAGTTGCTCATCCGACATTTGACGTATTTCTGCTGCCTTCGACATCGAACCGACCCCTCACCACGATTGACCACTCAGATCTCAGGACGGCGACCCACCAAACGAACCCGGACAGGCAACTTGTGCGCCACGCGACTGAAACAGCTCTTCGCCGTCTCCTGTGTCACACCACCCAGCTCAAACATCACCGTGCCAGGCTTCACAATCGCCACCCAACGGTCCGGCTCGCCCTTACCCTTACCCATTCGCGTCTCCAGAGGCCGCGCCGTGACCGGCTTCTGGGGAAAAATGCGAATGAATACGCGACCCTCGCCACGAACATACTGATTCGCAGCAATTCGGCACGCCTCAATCGTCTGACCAGTCACATGACCGGCGTCCAGAGACTGCAGCGCCCAATCACCGAAAACCACCGTGTTTCCGCGAGTCGCATTACCTCTTATACGTCCTCTTTGGCTTTTTCTGTGCTTGACCCGCTTTGGCATTAGCGCCATCTGCAGTCTCCTCGTTTGAATAGTCGCCCAGATCGATCCACACCTTCACACCAATCACACCCATCGTCGTCTTCGACTGGGCAAAACCATAGTCAATATGTCGTCGCAACGTGCTGAGCGGAATGGAGCCCCGGCTGGCCTTCTCACAACGAGACATCTCGGCACCGCCAAGACGGCCAGACATCTGGATCTTCACTCCCTCAACACCCGAGCTCATGACTTCGTCAAGAGTCTTCTTGATGGCTCGACGAAAACTACCACGCTTCTCGAGTTGCTGAGCGATCTTCAGGGCCACCAGGGTGGCGTTCCGATTGGGATTTGTGATCTCCACAATCTTCACGTCCATGCGGCGACCTGTCAGATCCTCCAACTCCGCCTTCAGCTTGTCAACTTCCTGCCCCTTGCGACCGATGATCACGCCAGGACGAGCCGTGTGCATGTGCACAACAACCTGATCCCGAGTGCGCTCGATCTCGACGCGGGCAATCTCCGCCGACGCATACTTCGTGGCCACAAAATGCCGGATTTTATAGTCCTCCAGCAGTAGGTCCCCGAACTCGCGTTTCGAGGCGTACCAGCGGCTGCGCCATGTCTCCATCACGCCGATGCGAAACCCCGTTGGCCGTACCTTCTGACCCATCGCTAAACCTCAATTCAAATGTCTTCAGCCAAGTTCCGGAGCATCAACCGCGATGTGAATGTGAGCCGTTCGACGACGAATCAGATTCGCCATGCCCCGCGCCCTCGCATGCACTCGCTTGAACATCGGACCGCCATCCACCCGCGCCTCGCTGATCACAAGGCGGTCAGGATTACGAACGCCGCGGTCTTCTGCATTCGCAATTGCGCTCTTAAGCACTTTTTCCAGGAAACGAGCACCACGGTTGGGCTCATAGGCCAGCATCCGCAGACCCGCCTGAGCCGTCTTGCCACGAATCAGGTCTGCGAATGGGCGAACCTTAGTCGCGGAAATACGAGCAAATTGGTGAACAGCACGAACTTCGGCCATGACTACTTCTTACCCTTCGAACCGTGACCACGAAACGTTCGAGTCCCCGCGAATTCACCCAACTTGTGTCCCACCATGTCTTCTGTCACGTAGACGCTGATGTGAGCACGTCCATTGTGCACCAGAAACGTGTGCCCCACGAACTCCGGCGAAATCGTACAACGCCGCGACCAGGTCTTAACCGGCTCCTTGCGGCCTGCTCGGTTGAGCTTCTCAACCTTCTCCAGCAGCCGCGGATCCACAAATGGACCCTTTTTCAGCGAGCGTCCCATCTAAGCACCCTTCTCCAAAAACCGCCTACAGCTTGACTTCGCCATACCGAACAGAAATACGTCGCCGAATAATCGCCTTACGGGATGCCTTCTTGCGGTCACGAGTCTTTCCGCCCTTGGAAAGCAGACCGCGCGGAGAACAGGGGTGTCGACCGCCCGAGTTGCGACCTTCACCACCACCCATCGGATGCGCCACAGGATTCATCGCCGTCCCACGCACTCGAGGACGAATGCCCTTCCAGCGATTACGACCGGCTTTCCCAATCACCACACTGCTGTGCTCAGAATTACCCACCGTACCGATCGTCGCACGACAAGCACTGGGAATTCGTCGAACTTCACCGCTGGGCAGAGTAATCTGGGCCCAACGACCTTCACGAGCATTCAGAGTGGCACCCATACCGGCACTGCGACACAGCTGACCACCACGGCCCGGCTGCATCTCAATGTTGTGGACGACTGTACCCAGAGGAACCCCGCTCAATGGCATGCAATTGCCAACGTTGGGCTCGACGCCCACGCCACTCTCAATCACCATCCCGGCCTTCAGACCTTCGGGTGCGAGAATGTATCGTTTTTCCCCGTCGGCGTACTCAACCAACGCAATACGCGAGCTGCGGTTCGGATCGTACTCGATGTGCGTGACCTTCCCCGCTACACCGTCCTTGTCCCGCTTGAAATCAATCACTCGGTACAGCCGTTTGTGGCCACCACCGCGATGCTTCGCTGTGATCTTGCCCTGGTTGTTGCGGCCACCCTTCTTCTTGTAGCGAACAACCAGTTCCTTCTCCGGCCGCTTCTTACGATCGGTGATCTCTGCGAAATCACTGACCGAGGCACCGCGTCGGCCCGGAGTCACTGGCTTGTAAAATCTCAGTCCCATAACAAACTCACTTCCTGCCGCAATCAACCCGGAATTCTCAGGCGATCAAGAATGATCAGCATCTGTCAGAAAAACGCAATTCGATCGTCCGCGTGCAGCTTCACAATCGCCTTTTTCCAGCTCCGAGTCTTACCGGAGAAGAATTTGTGACGACGAGGCTTACCGACACGGTTCTGAATCCGCACGCTGTCCACTCGCACACCGAACAACTTCTCAACCGCCGCACGCACGTCGGACTTTGTGGCCAACGGGTTGACCTCGAAAGAATATGCGTTCAGCTTCTCTGACAACTCGGTGCCCTTCTCAGTCACCAGCGGACGCCGAATGACCTGATGAGCCTCGATGGTGACGCCACTTTGCGCTACTCTGCCCATAACACACCAAACCTCTGAAGTAAGGCCACTATCGGCCCAGAATACGGTCCATCTCAGCCACGGGAATCACCAAGTGACGCTGGCGAAGCAGCGCGAAAGCATTCAGGTCCGCACCCGGCAGGACCATCACTCCAGAGATATTCCTTGCCGAACGATGCACATTGCGATCCACACCCTCAGTGGCCAGCAGGACAGTCTGCCCAGACAAACCCACCGCTTTCAGGAAACCCACGATCTGCTTTGTGCGGATCTCAGGGCACTCCCACTGCTTCACAACAACCGCCTGCGAATCCTCGAACTTGCTCAGCAAAGCCATCCGCATGGCCTTGCGGACCGCCTTCTTCGGCATGCGGTAGTAAAAGTCCCGAGGCAGTTTGCCGAACGCATGACCACCACCACGTCGTACCGGAGTCCGGATGGAACCCGCACGAGCACGGCCGGTACCCTTCTGCTTGAAAAGCTTCCGAGTACTTCCAGCGACCATCCCACGAGACTTGGTTTGCACCTCGCCGACACGACGGTTCGCTCGATACATCACAACAGCATCGTGCAGCAATTGCTTGCAGATGTTGTCCGACACTTCCGCTGGGTCAAATGTGTAGACTCCACACTCGCCACCACTCATGTCACGAATTGGAACGGAAATCATGATCCACCACGCTGAAAGCTTCAAACCACCACAACTGTATCATCCGCACCCGAAAATCGTCACCGCCAGCAATCCACGTCAGCTCTTGCGAGACCTGCGGATCATGACGAAAGAACCGTTCGGACCCGGCACGGCACCCCGTACCAACACGACATTTGTTTCATTATCCAGCCGTACGACACGCAAATTACGCACGGTCACGCGCTCGGCCCCGTAATGGCCGGCCATGCGAGTCCCCGGGAAGACGCGTGAAGGATCCGCACTGGCCCCAATGGAACCTGGCTTACGGTGCACACGCTTGGCACCGTGGCTGGCCGGTTGACCGCGGAAGTTGTGACGCCGCATGGCACCCGAAAACCCGCGACCACGAGTCACCCCAACCACATCGACAAACTTGACACCCTCCAGTGACGAAGGCTGCAACACATCTCCGACCTTCAGCCCATGACCAGCGTCCCGGCAGCGGAACTCACGCACCCAACGCTTGGGCTCGCAGTTGGCCTTCGGAGCCGTTGCGGTGCCGGCCTTGCGGCGACGACTGTCAATCGCAGCAACGTGACCACGCGTCGCACGGTTTGCCTTACCGCGAGCCTTGTCAGCGAAGCCAAGTTGCACCGCGTCGTAGCCGTCAAGTTCCACTGTGCGAACCTGCAACACGACACAGGGTCCTGCCTCAATCACCGTCACAGGCTCAAGCACACCGTCGCCAGTGTACACCTGAGTCATTCCGACTTTGCGCCCCAGTAACCCGACTTGCATAGCCCACACTCTCAGGATCCAAGAGAAGACGCGAATCCGAGATTCGCAACCTGAATGTTCGCGACAGCAGCCAATCTGCGGCGGTGCCCAGCACCTCTCACAACCCGACAGATCAGCTAAACCAGGAAACGACTGGCCCTTGAGGCCTGAACGGATATCAACCCGTAGCCGTTGCCTTAATCTTGATATCGACACCGGCTGGCAGACTAAGCTTATTCAACGCGTCCACCGTTTTTCCGGTCGGCTGAATAATGTCAATCAGCCGCTTGTGCGTACGAATCTCGAATTGCTCGCGAGATTTCTTATCGATATGCGGACTGCGAAGAACGGTGTAACGCTCAATCCGAGTCGGAAGGGGCACCGGCCCATGCACGATCGCGCCCGTCCTTTTCGCGGTGTCGACAATCTCCGCCGCAGACTGATCCAGCACAGAATGGTCGTACGACTCCATTCTTATTCTGATACATTCTTCCCCTGAGCCAGCCACGGCAAGTCACCTTACACGAATAATGTTTGAGTCTTGAGATTGCTGCGCACCGCAAAGGTGCTGCAGAATCAACGTAATTCACTTAGAATGACAGGAACCAGAGTTCTTCTTGAGCAGTCTTGCGCGGTGCATGGTGATTTTCGCACCAAGTTACCAAACTGCTCCAATGCCCCACTGCCGCCGCTGACGCGCACCGGGAACGGCTTGTGACCGCACCTGTGCCAGTTTTGGGGAATCGCGGAGTCTACAAGGTGGAAGGGCTGAAGTCAATCATGCTCAGACGGAAATCGTTTTTTCGGTAGATGAGACCCGAAACTTCAGCCTTACATGTTCTCCAGCACCGATGCCGGAGCAATTTCGTAGCGATGCGGTTGCATCGAATACGAGGCCCGCCCCTGAGACAGACTGCGGACCTGATTCGAATAGCCAAACATCTCAATTAACGGCACTTCACACTGCAAAACACACAAATCACCACGCCGGTCCGAATTCACTATCATCGCCCGACGAGCATTCAGATCGGATTGAATGTTACCAAGGAAATCCTCAGGAGTCGTCACTTCCAGCATCATCACAGGCTCGAGGACCGCCATTTTCCCATCCGTGCGAACCCGCCGGAATGCCTCCGCAGCCGCCGTTCTGATCGCCACCTCATTGCTCTCCCCCTCCCGAAAACTCACCGCCTCAACCACCAACTGCAATCCCATAATCGGATGGCCGTAATTCCCCCCAGCCTCCGCCTCCTTCTGCACCGACTCCAGCAGAATCTGCAGGAATTGCTTCGGTATGGCCTCCGGAGACAGCCTGTGCTCAACCTGAATCCCAGCACCCTGGTCCAGCTCTCGAGCCAGCAACGTCAAACCAAAACCAATCACACCCGATGGCAGCTGCCGGTGAAAATCCTCAACCACGCGGACCTCACCCAGCAACTTCTCCCGGTAACTCACTCGCGGCTTGTGGAACTTCACCCGCAAATTGAAATCACGCTGCATCCGGTTCCGGATAATCTCCAGATGCAATTCCCCCATACCACTAATGATCGTCTGTCCAGTCTCTGTGTTCGAGCGAACCCGGAAGGTGGGGTCCTGCTTCTCCAGACGCTTCAGAGTATCCTCCAGCTTCTTCCGGTCCGAACTGGAGTCCGGTTCGATCGCCATCGAGATCACTGTCTCCGGAAACACAATCGACTCAAGCGTCACCGGGACACTCGCGTCACACAAAGTATCTCCAGTCGCCGAATCCCGTGGCCCGATCACACCACAAATGTCGCCCGCCTCAACCCGCTCCACCTTCTCCCGCGAATCCGACTGCACGTGCCACAACTGCGTTACCATCTCCTTGCGGCCCAGACGAGGATTGAGCAGCTTCGAGTTGCCCGTAAGCACCCCGGAATAAACCCGGGCAAAATACAGGTCACCATGCGACTCCGCCTGCACCTTGAAAATCAACGCACAAACCGGCTCATCCGCCGCCGAGCGACGAACCACACGCTGACCCTCCTGACGCCCCGACGGTACGATGCCCTCCACCGGCGGACGATCCAATGGACTGGGTAAATACCAGTTGACAGCGTCCAGCACCGGCTGCACCCCAATGTAGTCCAGCGACGCCCCACACAACACCGGCTGAATCTCACGCGAAAGCGTCGCACGCCGTATCGCCACCCGCATCAACTCCTGCGGAATCTCACCGCCCTCCATGCAGGCCACCATCAGGTCCTCATCGTACAACGACAAGGCGTCCAGCATCTCACCCCGCCATAACTCCGCATCGTCTCGCTGCTCCGCCGGAATCTCCTCCTCACGGAATTTTTCCCCGCGAGTCTCGGCGTCCCAGTACAAAGCCTTCATCGTCAGCAAATCAATCACACCACGAAAACCATCCGAGTTTGTCGACTGACCCGCCCCAATCGGAATCTGCAGCGGTACCGGACGCGCACTCAGACGGTCCCGAATCTGCTGCAACACCCGCTCAAAACCAGCACCGATCCGGTCCATCTTGTTGATGAAACACACCCGCGGCACACCATACCGATTCGCCTGCCGCCAAACCGTCTCACTCTGCGCCTCCACACCCTCCACAGCACTGAAAATCACCACCGCCCCGTCCAGCACCCGCAAACTTCGCTCCACCTCAGCCGTGAAGTCGACGTGGCCCGGAGTATCAATAATGTTGATGTTGGCGCCCTTCCAACGACAGGATACCGCCGCCGAATAGATCGTGATGCCCCGCTGCGCCTCCTCAGGGTCGAAGTCCGTCTGAGTCGTTCCGTCGTCGACATTTCCCATCCGGTGCGATGCACCCGTGTAATACAGGATCCGCTCCGTCGTCGTTGTCTTGCCCGCATCAATGTGAGCAATAATGCCGATGTTGCGAATACTATCGATTGTTCGAGCCATACTGCTGCCCACCCGCAGAACTCAGTGCCTGAAGCCCAAAAAAAAACGCCAAACAAACCGCCTGAAAGGCCGTCTGTTCGGCGTGCTTGCACACGGATTTCAGCTCACCATGCAAAATGCGAGAACGCCTTGTTGGCGTCCGCCATACGATGCACGTTTTCACGCTTGTTCATCGCAGCACCCTCACGTCGAAACGCTGCGACAAACTCTTCAGCCAACGAGCGATCCACAGGACGCCCCTTGCGGCCACGGACCGCCTCAAGAATCCAACGAATCGACAAAGCCTGCTGCCGACGAGGATTCACGGGGGTGGGAACCTGATAGGTTGCACCACCAACTCGCTTGGAACGAACCTCAATCGACGGCTTCACGTTCTCTACAGCCGCAATGAAGACCGCCAAAGGATCCTCGTTGGGAAGCTGCTTCTTCACAATGTCCATCGCCCGGTAGAAGGCACTGAGAGCAACACTCTTCTTGCCATCGTACATCAGACAGTTGATGAACTTCGAAACCAGAATGCTGTTAAACCGAGTGTCCGGCTTCAACTGCTCCGCACTGGCTGTAAACTTCTTGACCATCGAAAAACACTCTCAAACGCTGAAGAATCAATCACCAGAAATGGCCCGGACGCCTCACTTCTTCTTGCCGCCAGCCGGAGCTGCCCCGGCCTTCGGACGCTTCGCACCGTAGCAACTGCGAGCCTGCTTGCGGTCGGAAACGCCCAGCGTGTCAAGCACACCACGGATGATCTTGTAACGCACACCCGGCAGGTCACGCACACGACCACCGCGCACCAGCACAATGGAGTGTTCCTGAAGGTTGTGACCCTCACCAGGAATGTACGCCGTTATTTCCTTGCTGTTCGACAGACGAACACGAGCAACCTTGCGAAGCGCCGAGTTCGGCTTCTTCGGCGTCACCGTCTTCACCTGCAGGCAGACCCCCCGCTTCTGAGGACACCCCTCAAGAACCGGTGATTTGGACTTCGAGGACTGCTGCTTCCGAGGCTTACGAATGAGCTGATTAATCGTAGGCATAAACCGCCAGACACACACAAAGTTCTAGAAACACCATCGCTTGCCGACCGCGCCGGGCAAGGGGGAAACGTGGCATCGTAACGCCGTTCCCGGTCATCGTCAACCTATTGTTACGCCAATCATTGTATTCCTCGAGATTCAGCAGGAGCAACCCGCCAAAGACTCGACAAAACACAAAACAGGGGTTCCACAAACCGCAAAGTCAGCAAAAACCCCGCCCCCTGAACACTCCCTCAATTCAACGCGTCGTCCGACAAATCCGCCAGCGTCGGAGCCGCCGGACGGTCCGGATCCATCCTCCGAGCCTGCACGTCCGCCGCACCCATGAGGTCCTTGCGAGCCGCAGCCATGCGGGCACGCTGCTCCTCCTGCTCCCGCAATGCGGAATCGTGAATGCGAACCTGAGCATCCTGGTGCAGATCGAAACCTGTACCAGCCGGAATCAAATGCCCAAGAATTACGTTCTCCTTCAACCCCACCAGCTCGTCCACCCGACCGCCCAGAGCCGCCTCGGTCAGAACCTTCGTCGTCTCCTGGAAACTGGCCGCCGATATAAAGCTCTCACTCGATACCGCCGCCTTCGTGATCCCCAGCAGCTGCGGACTGGCCTTCGCCTTCTTCAACGACACATAGCGAATCGGCTTCGACAGCTCCTGATTCACTTCCTCAATTTCCTTCACCGACACCTTGTCCCCAATCACGTAGTCCGATCCACCCGGATCAGTAATCCGACCACGCTGCTCAAGCTCATCATTGATCTTCTTCAACTCAAACTTGTCCACCAGCAGCCCCGGCAGCAGATCCGTATCTCCCACAGTGTCCACCCGGACCTTGCGGAGCATCTGCGAGACCACAATCTCGATGTGCTTGTCGTCGATCTCCACTCGCTGAGCACGGTACACGTTCTGAATCTCATGCAGCAGATACTGCTGCACTTCCTCCGGTCCACTCACCCGCAGAATGTCCTGCGGAACCAACGGACCACGCACCAGTGCATCCCCGGCCTTCACCTGATCGCCCGAATGAACCTGCAGGTCCTTACCATGAGGAATCACGTGCTCAACTTCCGAACCATCAGCACCCTTCACCAGCACAATTCGCTTGCCACGCTTCTTCTCCGCCGGCAACTCAACCTCTCCGTCAATCTCAGCCACAACCGCCGGATCCCGAGGCTTACGGGCTTCAAACAACTCCGTCACTCGCGGCAGACCACCAGTGATGTCCTGAGTCCCCGATGACTCGCGAGGCGTCTTGGCGACGATCGCACCCGCCGAGACCTGACCGCCATCCTCAACCTCAATACTGGCCCCCTCAGGCAGATAATAGAAGTCCAGAATACGACCGCTGCCATCCTCCACCACAACCTGAGGATGCAGTCCGGACTTGTGCTCAATCACAGTCCGACGCATCGTGCCCGAGCCCTCTTTCTCGACCCGAATCGACTGCCCCTCAACGCAGTCCTCCAGACGCACTCGTCCACCAACCTGCGCAATAATCGGGATCGCATGCGGATCCCAGTTGCAAAGTACATCACCCGGCTTCACAACCTGGTTCTCAGCAACCTGCAGCACCGCACCGTTGGGAAGCCTCTGAGTCTCCACTTCGCGACCACGATCGTCCACAATCGCAATCTCACCGTTTCGCCCCAGCACCACCTGGCGACCCTCGGCGTTGATCACACTGCGGATACGAGTAAAGCGGACATTACCGCCTCGCTTCGCAATCAATTCACTCTCCTCAACCGCCGTCGTACCCACACCACCCATGTGGAACGTACGCATCGTCAACTGAGTCCCCGGCTCACCAATACTCTGAGCCGCTATGATGCCGACCGCCAGCCCCATTTCCACAAGATCGCCGGTCGACAGATCCATCCCATAGCACAGCTGACAGAGACCCAGCGAAGCTTCACAGGTCATCGGACTGCGAACCTGAATTCGCTCCAGACCCATTTCCTCAATCCGCCGAGCCTTCTCGACTGTGATCATCTCACCCTCACGAACAATCGTCTCCTCCGTAATCAGATTCACGATGTTCGTGCGACTGACGCGACCACGAATCGCATCCGCCAGACTCACCTCCACCTTCTCACCACGATAAACCACGCCGCGAGTAATGCCCTTGGTCGTACCGCAGTCATTCGAGGTGATCACCATGTTCTGACAGATGTCGGCCAGCTTGCGAGTCAGGTAGCCGCTGTCCGCCGTCTTCAAAGCCGTGTCAGCCAGACCCTTGCGGGCCCCGTGAGTCGAACTGAAGTACTCAAGTACCGACAGCCCCTCACGGAAGTTGGACTTGATCGGCGTCTCAATGATTTCGCCACTCGGCTTCGCCATCAGACCACGCATACCAGCCAGCTGCTGGATCTGACCCACGCCCCCTCGAGCACCGGAAAGGGCCATCAGATAGATCGGATTCACGTACTGACCGTTGTCTCGCACGTCCTCCTTCAGCCGCTCCATCATCGACTTCGTGATGGATTCACGAGCATGCGTCCAGGTTTCCAGAACCTTGTTGTAACGCTCCGTGTTCGTAATCACACCACGCTCAAACAGCTTCATCAGCCTGAGCACCGATTTTTCCGACTCGGCAATCTCCTTGTCCTTATTCGGAGCCGTGCAGAGGTCGCTGACACCGAATGACAAACCGCTCTCGGTCGAAGTCCGGAAACCAAGACTCTTCATCCGGTCCAGCAGCTCAATCGTCTCCCGACGACCCAACTCCAGATAACAGTCGGAAATCACCCTCGCAAGGTCCTTGCTGCCCAGCGTCTGGTTATAGAAAGACATCTTCGCCGGCAGCACATCGTTGAAAAACACACGCCCCGGAGACGTTTCCACCAGACCGCCCGAACGGTACTTGTCCGACTCTTCACCCTTCACACGCTTGTTGCGAGGCAGACGGACGCGAATCGTCGCATGTCGCCCAACCTTGCCCTGCTGGAATGCCATGAACACTTCAGCAATCGACGAAAATACCATCCCATGTCCCACATGGTCCGGCTTCTTCAGCGTCTGATAATAGCACCCCATCACGATGTCCTGGGATGCGGAAATAATCGGAGCCCCGTTGGCCGGACTGAAGATGTTGTGCGTCGACATCATCAGTGTCGTCGCTTCCACCTGAGCTTCCATCGACAACGGCAGATGCACAGCCATCTGGTCGCCGTCAAAGTCGGCGTTGAAGCCCTTGCACACCAGCGGATGCAGACGAATCGCGTTGCCTTCCACCAGCACAGGCTCAAAAGCCTGAATCCCGATTCGGTGCAGCGTAGGAGCACGATTGAGCAGGACCGGATGATTGCGAATCACCTCGTCCAGAATGTCCCACACATCCTCGTCGCGACGCTCCAGCATCCGCTTCGCACTCTTGATCGTGTCCGCATGACCAAGATCCTTCAGCCGACGAATCACGAATGGCTGAAACAGCTCCAGCGCAATCTTCTTCGGCAGACCACACTGATGCAGCTTCAGCTCCGGACCCACCACGATCACACTACGAGCAGAATAGTCCACTCGCTTGCCCAGCAGGTTTTCGCGGAAACGCCCCTGCTTGCCCTTGATCATGTCCGTCAGCGACTTCAGTGGCCGATTCGATGACCCCAGCACCGGTCGCTTGCAGCGGTTGTTGTCAAACAACGCATCCACAGACTGCTGCAGCATCCGCTTCTCGTTGCGTACAATCACCTCCGGCGCATTCAGGTCAACCAGCTTCTTCAGTCGGTTGTTGCGGTTGATGATGCGACGATACAGGTCATTCAGGTCGCTCGTCGCAAAGTTGCCGGAATCCAGAAGCACCAGCGGTCGCAAATCCGGCGGAATCACCGGGATCACGTCCAGAACCATCCACTCCGGACGGTTCTGACTGTCCCGCAGAGCCTCCACGATCTTCAGACGCTTGATCAGATCCTTGCTCTTCTGCTGACTGCCCGTCTTCGCCAGCTCCGCCCGCAGCTCCACGGACAAATCCGCCAGACGCATCTGCGCCAGCAGCTTCTTGATCGCCTCTGCACCCATCCCCAGCTCAAAATTGCCCTCGCCGTACTCGCGGCGGGCCTGACGAGCCTCCTCCTCGGTCAGCATCTGACAGTGCTTCAGCGGAGTCTCACCAGGATCGACCACCACGTAGTCCTGGAAGTAAATGACCTTCTCAAGAGACGTCGTCTTCATGTTCAACAGCGCACCCAGACGACTGGGCATCGACTTGAAGAACCAGATGTGCACAACAGGAGCCGCCAGCTCGATATGCCCCATCCGCTTGCGACGGACACGGCTGTGAGTCACCTTGACGCCGCAGCGATCGCAGATCATCCCCTTGTACTTCATGCCACGGTACTTGCCGCAGGCACACTCCCAGTCCTTCTCAGGACCAAAGATCCGCTCGCAGAACAGACCGTCCCGCTCCGGACGGTACGTTCGGTAGTTGATCGTCTCCGGCTTTTTGACCTCGCCAAAAGACCAGCCGCGAATGTCGGCCGGACTGGCCAGACTGATCTTCACTGCCGCAAAGTCATTCACCCGATCAAACTGACTTTCGCTGACGCTCACGTCCGCTTCTCCCGTCTTGCCAGCACTACAGAATATTCCTGGACCGCCGATCCACCGTACAGCCTGCGAGCCCTCACGGCTTCACCCGGACACATCGCTGTTCGACACCTCTTCAGGTGCCCGCTTTCTCCAACTGCAGATTCAGACACAACCCGCGAATTTCGTTGTTCAAGACGTCGAAACTCGCCGGAGTTCCGGCTTCCAGAGTATTCTCGCCCTTCACCATGCTCTCGTAAATCTTCGTACGCCCCTCGACGTCATCGCTCTTCACAGTCAGCAACTCCTGCAGAATGTAGGCGGCCCCGTAGGCCTCCAGAGCCCAGACTTCCATCTCACCAAACCGCTGACCACCAAACCGCGCCTTGCCTCCCAGCGGCTGCTGGGTAATCAGCGAATACGGGCCGGTCGCTCGAGCATGCACCTTGTCGTCAACAAGGTGATGCAGCTTCAGCATGTAGATGTAACCCACCGTCGTCTTCTGCTCCAGACGCTCACCCGTACGGCCGTCACGCAGATGAGTCTTCCCGTCCTCAGGCAGACCCGCCTCACGCAACGCAACCCGCACGTCCTCCTCGCTCGCTCCGTCAAACACCGGACACACCGCTCGGTAACCCAGTTTCCCGGCCGCCCAGCCCAGATGCGTCTCCAGAATCTGACCCACATTCATACGGCTCGGTACGCCCAGCGGATTCAGGATGATGTCAACAGGAGTCCCGTCTTCGAGGAACGGCATGTCCTCAATCGGAAGCACCTTGGAAATCACCCCTTTGTTCCCGTGACGACCAGCCATCTTGTCGCCCACCGAAATCTGACGACGCGAAGCCACATACACCTTCACCATCTGCAGCACACCACTCGGCAGCTCGTCGCCCCGCTTCATGCTGTTTACTCGATGGTCCTCACGGTCAATCACATCCTCCACATGCACCCAGTTCTCACGCAGAACCTTGCGAGCCGCAGTCTTCTTCTGAGGACTGCGAATGTCCATCTCTTCAAAGTGGTTCTGGAACCGCCGCGCATACTCGGCGACAACGCGAGCATCATCGTGCCGCACCAACGCACGGCCCTCTTCATCCGTCACCTGCTGCTCCAATGCAGCCTCAAAGTCCACGAGGAACGCCTTGAACGACTCCGCAATCGCCGCTTCAGCTTCCTTCTCAACTCGCTTCAGCTCGTCTTCAAACTTCTTGCGCTCCACCTCCGACAGACTCATCCGCCGGGAAAACCGCTCAGTGTGAATCACAATACCACTCACACCGCTGGGCACCTCAAGACTCTCGTTCTTCACGTCCTCGCCCGCACGACCGAAAATCGCATGCAGCAGCTTCTCTTCCGGAGTCAGCTCGGATTTGGCCTTCGGAGAGACCTTGCCGACGAGAATGTCACCGGGGTTCACCCGAGTCCCAACCTTGATGATTCCGGACTCGTCAAGATGTCGCAAAGCCTTCTCACTCACGTTCGGAATGTCGCGAGTAAACTCTTCGCGGCCCAGCTTCGTCTCACGAATCTCCACGTCAAACTCATCCAGGTGAATCGACGTGTACACGTCCTCCTTCACCAGACGCTCCGACAGAATGATCGCGTCCTCGAAGTTGTAACCCTCCCACGACATGAAGGCCACCATCACATTGCGACCCAGCGCCAGCGAACCGTTCCTCGTCGCCGCACTGTCACACAACACCTGCCCCGCACGAACCTTGTCGCCAACACGCACGATCGGCTTCTGATTCAGACACGTTCGCTCGTTCAACCGGATAAACTTCCGGAACGGGAAACGACGACCATCCACCTCCACCACGTTCGCGTCAACATAAGTCACCTTGCCGCTCTTCGGAGCACGCAGGACCATGCCGGAGTTCTGCGCGACAAATGGCTCCATGCCAGTGCCCACTACAGGACGCTCCGCAATCAACAGCGGCACCGCCTGACGCTGCATGTTCGAACCCATCAAAGCACGGTTTGCGTCGTCATGCTCAAGGAAAGGAATCAACCCGGCAGACACACCCACCATCTGACACGGAGCGACGTCAATGAACTGCACCTCAGAACGGTCAATCCATACCACGTCGCTCTTGTTTCGAGCCAACACGCGGTCCTCTGCGATCTGCCCGGCTTCCACCAGAGTATCCGCGGGACACACAAACGCTGAAGCCTCCTCGTCGGCACGCAACCACACCACCTCGTCCGTCACCTGCGAATCACGCACAACACGGTAAGGAGAAATCAGGAAGCCGTAGTCGTCCACGCGCGAGTAAATGCTGAGGCTGGAGATCAGACCAATGTTGGTCCCTTCAGGAGTCTCAACGGGGCAAATACGACCGTAATGCGAAATATGCACGTCACGGACCTCAAAGCCCGCTCGCTTCCGGTTCAAACCCCCGGGACCCAGTGCCGACAGACGACGCTCATGAGTCAGCATGCTCAGCGGATTCGTCTGGTCAACCACCTGAGACAACTCGCTGCGACCATAAAAATAGTCAATCGCCGCAGACACCGACTTGGGATTGATGAGCGTTCGCGGAGTCATGCTGTCCGCTTCCTTCACACTCATCCGCTCCTGCACCGTTCGACGCAGCTTCAGAAATCCCTTGCGGATCTCGTCCGCCGCCAACTCGTCGATCGTCCTCAGACGGCGATTCCCGAGATTGTCAATGTCGTCGATCTGAGCAGTCTCGTCACCAACACGCAGACGCACGATGTACTTCATCGAGTTGATGTAGTCGAGCGGATCCAGAGTCATCTGGTCGTCTGAAATCTCCTGCTGGAACTTGCGATTGATGCGGAATCGCCCCACCCGACC
>CAITYU010000423.1 GCA_903896675.1 uncultured Planctomycetaceae bacterium | reverse complement strand
GTACGACCGATGTTTTCATCGCTTCCGGGAGTGTCTGCTCCGCCACCATTCGGTGGCTCGGCACGCAGCGTTGTGATCCGGGCGAATCCGGAACGACTGCAGGCTTACGGACTGTCACCGGATGAAATCATCACCGCACTGACTCGAGGCAGCACCATTGCTCCTTCCGGCAACGTCCGCATAGGGGATCTGTATCCCGCTGTCCCGACCAATGCTCTGGCGCGGGATCTGAGTGATCTGGGACGAATTCCGGTGCGTACGGGCGAGCATACAGTGTATCTGCGGGACATTGGCACAATTGAAGACTCGGCCGATCTGACAACCGGCTACGCGCTGGTCAACGGCCGACGCGCTGTTTATATCCTCGCCACGAAGCGCGCTGATGCTTCAACGATGGAGGTGATCAGTCAGATTCGCAGATCACTGCCGGCCATGCAGAAGGAGCTGCCTGACGACATCCGCGTCTCCTTTGAGTTCGATCAGTCCCCGTATGTGACTCGCGCCATCGCCAGTCTGTCGACCGAGGGCCTGCTGGGAGCTGCCCTGACCGGCTTGATGGTACTGGTATTTCTGCGCGACTGGCGCAGTGCATTCGTGGTCATCCTGAATATTCCGCTGGCCCTGCTGTTTGCCGTGACTGGACTGTGGCTGACCGGGCAGACCATCAATCTGATGACTCTGGGGGGACTGGCGCTGGCGGTGGGGATACTGGTGGATGAAGCGACGGTCGAGATCGAGAACATTCATACGCAGCTGAGTCGCACGGGATCTGTGGCCGTGGCGGTCTGGCGCGGCAATCAGCAGACGGCAGTACCGCGACTGCTGGCCCTGCTGTGCATGCTGGCGGTGTTCCTGCCGACATTCTTCATGCAGGGAGCTCCTCGCGAGCTGTTTGCACCGCTGGCACTGGCCGTGATTTTTTCCATGACAGGTTCGTATCTGCTGTCCAGTACGCTGGTGCCCGTGCTGTGCGTCTGGCTGCTCCGTGCAGGGCACGGCGCAGCCGCTGGTGTGGCCGACGAGCGCGGCGGAAGACCGGCGTCAGCACTGCTGCGAACGGCTGCTGCTCTGATTCGGGCGCGCTGGTTGCTCGTCCCGGTATACCTCGTGCTGTGCCTGCTGGCTTCGTGGCAATCGGTGCAGCGGGCGGGACTGGAGATTTTCCCGAGTGCGGAGACAGGTGAATTTCGACTGCGTCTGAGAGCTCCTGACGGGACTCATGTGGAGGCCACCGAACGATACGCCGTCAGCGTACTGCAGGCGATCGAACAGGAAGCTGGTGCAGGAAATGTGCAACTTTCACTGGGCTACGCCGGAACAGTGCCGGCCTCATTTCCCGTCAATTCCGTATACCAGTTTTCGCGAGGGCCTGAGGAGGCGATACTACGGGTGGCATTCCGAAATGGGTCAGGCGTGCGAACGGACGAGCTGAAACGCAGACTTCGGGAGCGATTTCTGCAGGAGTTTCCGCAGCTGCGATTTTCATTTGAGCCTTCGGATATCATCAGCGAAGTGATGAGTTTCGGTGCGGCGGCTCCTGTGGAAGTCGCTGTCCGCGGGGGTTCCGTGGCAGAAAACCGGGATTTCGCGCAGCGTCTGCAGGCGGCGCTGCAGGGTGAGCGGGTGCTGAGGGACGTGCAGATCGTCCAGTCTCTGGAATATCCCACACTGGACGTGAAGATTGACCGGGAACGAGCCGGACTGGCGGGGGCCACCACGGATCAGATCAGTCGATCGGTGCTGGCCGCAACTTCCTCCAGCCGATTTGTTGTACCCAGTTACTGGCCTGATCCGAAAACCGGGGTTGGTTATCAGGTGCAGGTCGAAATTCCCCAGCCGGCTCTGAAATCCGCCGCCGATCTCGGTGCGATCCCCGTACTGAAGAAAGAGGGCGGTGCGGTACTTCTGCGTGATGTCGCGGACCTCAGTACCGGAAAGATGCCCGGGGAATTCGATCGTTACAACATGAAGCGTGAGTTGTCACTGACAGCCAGTATCGACGGGACCGACCTCGGCGCAGCCGCAGCCCGCGTGGATGCTGTGGTGCAGCGACTGCTGCTGCAGGACAATGCTCTGAAGGATGAACTGGAAAAATCGGGAGTCCAGCCGAAGCCTGGACGCATCACCTGTGAGCTCCGCGGTCAGATTCCGCCACTGCGTCAGATGACCAGCGGACTGGCAGTGGGGCTTGTGCTGGCAGTGCTGGCAATCTTTCTGATGTTGTCCGCCAGTTTTCAGTCGTTTCGGCTGGCGCTGGCTGCCGTGGCCACTGTCCCCGCGGTACTGGCAGGCAGCAGTCTGCTGCTGCTGGTCACAGGAACCACGGTAAATATTCAGTCGTTCATCGGCGTGATCATGAGTCTGGGTGTATCGATGGCCAATGCGATCCTGCTGATCAGCTTTGCGGAGCAGCAGCGGCGAACCGGGGTGACCGCGGCCGAGGCCGCGCGATCTGCAGTGGTGGAACGTTCACGAGCAATCCTGATGACCAGTGCTGCAATGCTCGCGGGGATGCTGCCGCTGGCCCTGGGCTGGGGCAGTGGCGGTGCGCAGACGGCACCTTTGGGACTTGCCGTGCTGGGTGGCCTGAGCGCAGCGACTGTTGCTGCTCTCTTGGTGCTGCCGGCAGCCTATACCTGTCTGTGCCCGCGGGGCAGCTCAGCATCGCTGCATCCCCTCGATCCGAACAGTCGGCATTATGCGGGAAGCGGTGTCCGTGATGAGGAACTCTGATATGTTGACCGATTTTTCCGGGCTGGCCTCCAAACCTGCCACAGCGATTCTGCTGCTGCTGTCCCTGGCAGGCTGCCAGACTCAGGTTGATCCGGCCTCAACGGCTGACACCGGTGCCGGGGTACGTGCTGCCGAACTGCCGCGAGTACAAACCGGCAGACCGCAGCGAAAGCCCATTGTCCAGACGACCGAGCAGCCCGGTCAGATCAGGGCGTGGATGCAGGTGGACATTTATCCGCGAAGTGCCGGTATCGTCCAGCAGGTGCTGGTGGATATCGGTGACAGCGTCCGGGGGCCGGCCACGGATCCGGCACCTGCCGAGCAGCAGCCGGCGAACAACGACAGCAACACGGAACCCGGACAACTGCTGGCTGTACTGCACGCACCGGAGCTTGAGGACGAGCTGAGACAGAAGCAGGCGCTGCAGCGACAGGCGGAGGCCGAGATTGGTCAGGCGGCGGCAGCAGTGCAGCTGGCCCTCGCGGCTGAACACTCGGCAGAAGCTGACGAAGCCGAGGCAGCCGCCGGCCGGCGACGCATCGAGTCCGAAGTTGCTCGACTGACGTCCGAGTCACAGCGGCTGCAGGGGCTGGCAGAATCAGGTGCGGTCACACTGCGACTGGCGGAAGAGGCTGTGCAGAAACTGGCGGCGGCTGAGTCTTCGCTGGAGGAACTGGCGGCGGCGGTGCGATCTGCCGCAGCGCGACGCGGTGAAGCCCGTGCAGCTTACATTCGCGCAGAAGCGGACCTGAAAGCCATGGAGGCCCGCCGCGACAGCGCCGCAGCCGAAGTGCAGCGACTGCACACGCTGTGCGGATATCTGCAGATTCGCGCCCCGTTCGCGGGCACTGTCACCGCCCGAAATGCCGACCCCGGCGACCTCGCTCGGACCGGAAATGGGTC
>CAITYU010000422.1 GCA_903896675.1 uncultured Planctomycetaceae bacterium | reverse complement strand
GATACCTGGTCCGACACGCCCCGACGGTCTATGATCCTCCGAAACCACCTGAACACAGAATTCTGCAACCAGAAAATCGGATTGATTTGATGTCGATGCTGGAGACCAGCGGTCTGACGATGTCCTATGGGTCCCGCCGCGGGATTCAGGATGTTTCACTGCAGATTGAATCGGGCGAGATTTTCGGATTTCTGGGACCAAACGGTGCCGGGAAATCAACGACCATTCGCATTCTGATGGGGCTGCTGAGAGCTTCTGCCGGACATGCTCACATCTTCGGGCTGGACTGCTGGGAAAAGGGTTCGGTGATTCGCCGGGACACAGGATATGTTGCCGGTGATGTTCGACTGTATCCGTGGCTGACGCTGAATCGCGGATTGAAGATCCTGTCTCAGCTTCACGGTCGATCGCTGCAGTCAGAGGGCCGGCAGCTGGCAGCCCGATTTCGGCTGGAGCCTGACCTGCAGGTGCGGCAGATGTCGCGGGGTAATCGCCAGAAGGTAGCGCTGGTGCTGGCACTGGCCATTCGCCCGCGGCTGCTGATTCTGGATGAACCCACCAGCGGACTGGATCCACTGATGCAGGACACGCTGATGGTCTGCCTGCGAGAACTGGCTGCGGAGGGTCGCACGATCTTATTTTCCAGTCATACGCTGAGTGAGGTTGAGTCACTGTGTGATCGAATCGCGATGATCCGTGCCGGACGGATTGTGGAATATGATTCGCTGATTTCGCTGAAGGCGAAGGCTCCACGACGCATTCAGATTCAGTTGTCACCCGGTCAGATGGCTCCTGCCGACTGGCCGGCAAGCGTGCGTGTGCTGTGGCAACCACAGCATACGACCGGCCAGCAGGCGACCCAGCAGGATCTGCTCAGTCTTCCTCCCGGGCAGTTGTCGCAGACATGTCTGCTGGAGTTGAGGGGCAGCAGCGGTGAGTTTCTGAGCTGGGCCGCAGGTCAGAGGTTTGCGGACGTGTCGATCGGAGCCCCGTCTCTCGACATCCTGTTTCGCAGTTGTTATGCGGGCGACGATGAGCCCCGGTCAGGAGCAGTGACATGAGGGGATTGCTGTCAAAGATTGTGGCGGAGGTCCTGTGGCCGGTGCTGTGGTTCTGTCTCGGGCTGTTTGTGATTATGGGACTGCTGACGGCACTGCTGCCGAAGGTGCTGGGGAACATCCACGAGGTGTTTGACAACATGCCCATGGTGAAACCGCTGATCACAGCGCTGCTGGGAGTCGACCCGGGCAATCAGATTTCTTCCCAGCTGTCCCAGGCCTTCCTGTGGACTCACCCCACTCTGCTGACTCTGCTGTGGGCTCATGAGCTGATGTACTGTTCGCGTATGCCGGCGGGCGAGATTGATCGGGGCACGGCCGACTTTCTGCTGTGCCAGCCGGTGACTCGCCTGCAGATTTTTCTGGCGGAATCGATTGGCTGGCTGGTCAGCGGTGCGGTGATCCTCGGCTGTGGTTGTGCGGGTCACCTGATCGCTTCGGCGTTCGTGCATCCCGAGATGCGGCTGCCATTGCGCAGTGCCCTGCTTGTGCTGGGCAATCTGGCGGCGGTCTATCTGGCCGTGGGTGGGATGGCATTTCTGCTGTCGGCCTGCAGTGATCGGCGGGGCAGGGCGGTGGGAATTGTATTTGCCGTCCTGCTGCTGTCGTTCCTGCTGAACTTCCTGGCGCAGTTTCAGGAGTGGGCCAAATCAATTTCGTGGCTGTCGATCATGGAGTATTACCGGCCGGCGATTGTGATTCAAAGTGGTCAGTTTCCGTGGTCTGACGTGCTCAACCTGCTGAGACTGGCTGTGATCACGTGGACGATTGCTCTGCTGGTCTTTCACCGTCGCAGTATCTGCACGGTGTAGCCGGTGGAAGGCAATCGCGGGGACTCAGAGACGGCGTACGTCCACACCCTGCTCTGCGAACGCCTTGAAGTCCTGCATGTACTGCAGGCTTTGTCTGGGGAAGGCACTTTTCATCACCAGTCCGATGAACCTCATGAACAGCCCGGAGAAGCGAAATTCCACGTGGCTTTCCCAGCGTGTCTGCGAGGCGGAGACCGAGCTGAAGCGATTGTGGACGACATTGAAGACGCCGGTGGCTTCATAAGTGCCGTCAAATTCCTCGGGCAGATTGCGTTTGGTAATCGTCTCGATCATTTCGATGCGCCGTTTGCCCATCTGGAAAACCAGCCGACTGCGAGCTCCGGGCTGCCCGGCCGTTCCGCTGATCAGTTGCATACTCTGCAATCCGCGCTGCCAGCACGGCAGATTGGCGGGATTGTCGAACAGCTCAACCATCCTGTCGCGTGGCAGATCGATGAGGATACTGACCGTGTATTTCATCTGACGTCTTTCCGGGGTTTGCTTTGTGGGCAGGCGTAGTGTGCAGATTTAGCAGTGTGCCCAGCGGTTTGCCAGCCACAGTCGTCGCAGCAGAATGGCGAGAACCTCAGAGCGTGGGAGCTTGACTCGCAGGAAATGTGGCTGATTTTCCGGGGGATTCGCTGACTCGTGCTGCTTCTGATTGGCGGGTTTTGCGTTTGCCACCGCCAGGGACGAGACATTCGGCCGAATTTTTCTCAGTCCGTTTCCTGGAAAAACGCCGATGTTTTGCCATTTTCCCGGAACAAATCATGTACGGCGACAAGTCTGAAGGGAAGCGGTACGCGCCGAACGCGGTTTTTTGACCTAGACTTCCTGCACGGGGAAACTGCGCCCGCAGTGCGCTCGCGGTGACACTCGTGCGAAATATCCAGTACCGGCCTGTTCTGAACATTCTGACTCACACTTCCTTCCGGCAGTCACAGGTTGACCCATGAGATCCTACTGTGCATTGTTCCGCACCCTGATACCCATTCTGCTGGCCTTCAGTTCCGCCTGCGCTGCTGCTCAGACCCCGAATGAAACTCCTGCGAACACCCCTCGGCCTCCCAGCCGGTTCCTGCCGATCCACCGGCTCAGCCCCCCGGGACTCTGGAGCGTCTGATCTATGTTCCGTTCCGTGAACTGCAGAAAGTGTTCAACAACCCGGACGCTTCTGTTGTGCTCCCATATTCCGAATACCTGCAACTGCTGAAGCAGGCCATGCAGTCAGTGCCTCAGACCACAGCCAACGAAGACGCGGTTATCACTTCATCGAACTGGTCGGCAGTGGTGGAAAAGGACATTGTTCGCATCACGGCGGAGCTGCAGGTGACCGTTCTGAAGCAGGAAGGCTGGGCGGCTCTGCCGGTGGCATTCGGAGCAGCTGCGATCGGTCGGGTGGAGCCGGCTGACGGTTCGGTCCTGCTGAAGGGTGTGGCCGAAGGTCAGTACTCGCTGCTGCTGCAGGGTGCGGGAAAAAAGACAGTGAAGCTGGAACTGCTGGCTGCCGTCCAGACATCTCCGGAAAACCGTGCGTTCTCATTGCAGTGCCCGCCTACGGGAATTGCAGAATTGACCGTGTCCATTCCGGAACCTGACCAGTCCGTCACGATTGCTCCGCTGCAGGTACTGCTGCCGGCGGAACCGGTTGCGGGGCGGACTGTGGTGAAGGCCAGTGTGGGTGCTGTGACCGGTTTCGATGTGCGCTGGTCACCTCGAGCCGGTTCCAAACCGGTGATGGATCTGCTGGCCAGTGCCACAGCACAGACTCAGGCGCGGATCGAACCTGGCCTGCTGCAGGTCCGCACTCAGCTCAACTATGAAATCCTGCGTGGTGAGCTGCGTGAGCTGACGATTGCTGCCCCGCGGGATGCGCGAATCATCGATGTCACGGCAGCAGCCGGTCGTATTCGGGCATGGACGGTCGATCAGACGAACCCGTCGCAGCAGTTGATCCGTGTCGAGCTGCTGGCTCCGGCGACAGAACGTTTTCAGGTCGAAGTGCAGACGGAACGAACGATCGAGGGTGATCAGGCGACGCTGATCGGTCGACTGGACGACGGCAGTCTGCAGGGGGTGCATGCGGAGGGTGTGGTGCGTGAATCCGGCGTACTGACTTTGACGACCGATCCGGCCCTGACCGCGATCGTGACAGCCCAGTCCGGTCTGCGTCAGACGGCAGCGGAAGGTGCGGGAGGAACACAGGAGGGTGGAGCAAACTCGTGGGAGTACAGTGGTTCGCGGGGTCGACTGACGGTGCAGATTCGCCCGGTGGAGCCGCGTCTCATCGCGGTGCACACGCTGAATTACACCTTTCGCGACAGCGAGCTGCGAGTGAGGTCGGTGATTCGTTATGAAATCGAGCGTGCAGGTATCTTTCAACTGGCGTTGCAGATTCCGGAAGGACTGCTGGTGGACAGCGTGTCGGCCGATGGCATGTCCGAGTACAGTCTGGATCGTGGCACAGGGCGAATTGTGTTATCACTGACCCAGAAACGAATGGGTTCCATCGAGGTGACAGTTCAGGGTCACCTGCCGTTTGCTGCGGGTACAGAAAATGCGGAACTGGCTTTGCCGATTCCAGCGCCTGAAGGTGTGGAACGCGAAACCGGAACTCTGACGATTGATGCTCCTGAGTTTCTGGACGTGCTGACTGTGGATGAGAAGACGACGGGCCTGTTTCCGGCTCGCGATGCTGTGGTGGAGCCGCAGGCGCGGATGCGTTCGATCGGTGTCTGGAGTTTCACTCGTCGGCCGCTGGCGCTGTCTGTGCGAACGGCTCCGCGACCATCACAGGTGGCCGGGTTTGTGGCGACGACGGTGCGAGTGGAACCGGAGATTGTACGGCAGTCTGCCGTGGCAACGTTTGATATCCGGAATGCGGGGATTGATACACTGCGGATTGCAGTTCCCGAGACGATTGCTGCGGACGTACGCTTTCAGGCGCTCAGTGGCGGTCATGTGATCCGCCAGCGGGATCGGGCGACAGCAGCGGAAAATGGCTGGGTGACATGGACGCTGGTATTGCAGGAAGAAGCCACTGGTGAGGTGCAGATCGGCATCGACTGGGACCTGCCAATTCCGGCGGCTCCGGTTCAGCCTGCAGCGGCTCCGGCAGCTCCGGCACAGGCAGCTCCCGTTGGAGGTAATGCCGCTGAGGCGAACGGGGGGGCTGCCAGTGAGCAGACAATTACGATCGAGCCGGCCCGAATTCTGCCTCCGTTTGCCGACGATCAGGCAGGGCGTCGCAGGGTGATTCTGACGCAGGCTCGCGGGGAAATGCGACTGCTGCGACACGAGTCACTTTCGATCACTGCCGACAGTCAGGGCGACACAACGGAGCCGATTGACGTACGCGAACTGGAGAAGCTGGACGCGGACGGTTATCTGGCCTATCGATATTTTGCTCAACCGGCATCCGCCGTGGTGAAGATTCGCAAACATCAGTTGCACGAAGTGGCAGCGACAGTGGTTTCGCGGGGTGCGGTGGAAGTTGTGACTGAGACACAGCAACTGGCCGCGTGGCGGGTGCGGCTGCGGATCACGACCAGTGAGCGACAGCGGCTGCGGATTGATCTGCCGGCGGGCAGCGAGTTGCAGGCGCCGCTGCTGAATGGTCAGCGGACCACCGTCGAAAAGGCCACCGATGTGACGACAGCCGAGAACATGACAGCGTATTATGTGAATGTCAGTCGGTCCGGGACATCGGACGAGTCCTTTCTGCTGACTCTGCAGTATCGCTGTCCGATTGCAGCCGACAACACCAAATTACCGTACGACGGCCAGGGTTCTCGACAACTGCTGCGACTGCCGCAGGTTGGTGACGGTGGTGGTGCGACTGTGGTGCAGCAGGTGCGACTGGCCGTGTGGGCTCCGGATGACATTTCATTCCTCGGGGCACCCGCCCTGTGGACTCGCGATCGCACTGCCAGTGCGTCGTTCAGCGACCTGCTGAAAAATCCGTCGGATACGGCAGCCGCTGCGGCCCTGAATGACTGGATTGGTGATTCTGCGGGCAGCGAATTTGCCACGCAGGGCAGCGTCACAGTCTTCCGCTCGACGGGATCTGAGCTGGTGGTGGAGCTGTTATGGTGGAAACGCTGGTTCCTGCTGGGTCTGATCAGCGGAACTCTGGCGGTGGTCGGACTGCTGCTGCGACGAACCAGTTGGGAGAATCGGATTTCGATGGTACTGCTGGCAGCATTTGCCGCAGTGGTGCTGTCGCTGCGACGTGATTCCGGAGTCTCTGATGCAGTGCTGCTGGCGGTCCCGGGAGTTGGTCTGGTGGCGACGTTGTGGCTGCTGGGGCTGTTGCTGGGGCGACGTCCTGTGGCAGCCGGTCTGGCTGCTGCGGCCGTGACAGTTGAACTTTCGATTCCGCCGGCAGATACGACGGCTGTGGCTGGCGACAGCGTGGCTGGGAACTCAGAGAATTCCCTGAGCAAGCCTGTTGCAGGCAGCGACGAAGGGGGTGCAGCATGAAACTCGCACACGGATTAACGGCCGCACTGCTGGTGCTGCTGCTGGCATTTCCCGCGACCGTGCTGCGGGGTCAGCAGACAGCCCCGAATGCTGGTTCGCCGCTGCGGGAACGGTTTGTTCCGGCGGATGAGCTGGAGACGATTTTTGCCAGGGACGGTCGGGGTGTGATGCTGAAGCGGCAGCAGTTTCAGGAACTGCTGCAGAAGGCTCGACTGTCGGGCGAGCCGGCCGGTCCGCTGCCGCTGGTAGTGGAGCAGGCCGAACTCACAATCACTCCGCTGGTCCAGCAGGCGACTGTGAAACTGCGACTGCAGGTGCGGCAGTTTGCCACGGCGTGGCAGACGCTGCGGATCCCGGTGGGCAATCTGTCAGTGGAGCGCGCGGAGCTGGCGGGGCAGGCGGCCCTGATTGCCAGGGATCCGGCCGAACCGGCGACGCTGATCCTGGCACATGAAGAGCCTGGCAGCTTCGTAGTGGAGTTGACCATGTCGACGCCGCTGGCACAGTCCGGCAGTGACCTTGCGGCAGCCTTTCAACTGCCGGGCACTGCCGCTGCGCAACTGACAGTCAACTGTCCGGCAGGTCGGCAACTGGTGGTGAATGATCGCCAGCTGGAGCGACCGGCGGCGATTGATCAGCCCACGGAATACCGGGTGCCGGTGGGCAATGCGACTGACGTACAACTGCGCTGGGTGACTCAGCAGCGTGAAACCGAAGTGCAGCGGCTGGTATTTGTGAAGACCAGTGCAGCGCTGGAATATCGACCTCAGTCCCTGCACTGGACCGGCGAATCACTGCTGAGTGTCTTCGGGGGCACGATCAGCAGACTGACCGCGCTTGTGCCACCGGGCTTTGAGGTGGTAAGTGTGGAATCCGCCGGACTGGAATCGTGGACTCTTGAGGACGACAGTGAACGTCAGGGAGGTACTCAGGTCATCCTGACGTGGCGTCAACCGGTGCAGGGAGATCGTATCATCCGGCTGAACGGCGTGGTGGTCTTCAATCAGGACGCAGCAATTGCGGCCAGCGGAGGGGGATCCGCATCAGCGGGTGAGCGACTGGATGCCGTGCCCACAGTCACTTTCCGCGATGTGGCATCGCATTCCGGCCGGCTGATGATTCGGCATGAGGCGGGTTTGCGATTGTCTGCCCGGGTTGCCGGGGGGATTCGCGCGATTTCTGCTGAGGACGCTGGAATTTCCAGTGAAGCCATTCTGTTTGAATTCTGGCAGCAGCAGTATGGGCTGCAGATCGGGGTGCGTCCGCGGGATCGGGAGGTATTGGCTGAAGTCAGCGCTGAGCTGTCGTTTGCGGACGAGCAGGCTGTGCTGCGGCACTCGCACCTGATCGAGGTTCTGAATCTGCCGTTGTTTGAAGTGCCATTGCAGTTGCCGGCTGACTGGCAGTTGACGGCGGTGCGTTCCGGAGAAACGGAACTGCGCTGGACTCCGGGAAACACACCGGGAGCGATTGTTGTGCATCCGCCTCAGCCGATACAGCCGGGAGCGTTGTGGGAACTGCAGGCGGAACTGACGAGGACGCTGGCTGATCCGGATGTGGAGCAGCGATTGCAGTTGCCCAACGTAGTGGCGCCGGGAGTGAGTGTGATTGGCGGCAACTGGCGCCTGAAGGCGGATGAAGATCTGGTCATTTCGCCGCTGCAGCTTTCCGGACTGACTGCGATCAGCGGTACCGGGAATGATCAGGTGTTTCGCAGCGAGAGTGCCGGTGTCGCCGGTGAACTGGCGATTCAGCGCAGGTCAGCGCAAATGGCCAGTCGTTCGGTGCTGCGCACGTGGGCTGATGCTCGACAGCAGACCGTGGACGCTGAATTGTCGGTGGATGTGCTGGCGGGGACGATTCGCAGTCTGAATCTGCTGGTGGCCGAGTCGTTGGGGGAAGCCCTGCGTTTTGAGGTAACGTCCGTGGGAGTCGTTCCGGGTATGGCAATTCAGCGACTGACCGGCCCGGTACGGATTGTGGAACAGTCCGCGGGCGCTGTGGCTGATGGTCTGCGCAGCTTTCAGTTGCGGCTGGATCGACGGTTTGCCGGTTCATTGACACTGCGTGCCAGAGTTTCGCAGCCGCGCACGGACAATTCGCCGCTCGGGGCTCCGCGAATTCGGCTGGCCAGTGCCGTGCGGCAGCACGGGGTGCTGGTGTTTGAGGCACTGCCCGAGCAGTCGCTGCAGGCGCTGCTGACAGCGGAGATTCCGGGGCTGTCAGCGGAAGACGCTGCAGTAGTCAGTGCTCCGCCGGCCGACAGTAACCGACGCACGGCTCTGGTATATCGTTTTGTACAGCCGGATTATGTCTTTCAGGTGCAGGAAACGACGTTTGCGACAAGCGCGGTGCCCAGTGCCGTGTGCGAGTCCATGGACAACGTGTGTGTGCTGAGAGATACGGGAACCGTGCAGCGGCGCTGCATCATGCAACTGCAGACCAGTGGTGTGCAGACGCTGCGATTTCGGTTGCCGTCAGAGCATGCGTATCTGTGGTCGACGGTGCTGGACGGAGAACCGGTGGAAGTACGCCGCGAGGGCGAGGACTACCTTGTGGCCCTGCCGGCGGGTGACCAGTTGGAGCATGAACTTGAGGTGCTGTTCGAGAGCGCGTTTGACAGTGACGAATTTCGCCTGCAGACGCAGTTGCCACTGCAACTGCTGATGGACGCAGGGACTCAGCGTGCAGCCGTCATTGATGTGCTGCAGCAGCAGTGGGCGGTGCATTACCCGGAAGATTCTCTGATCCTGGGTGTTGAGGGACCGTATCGTGCCGAGGAGCGTCTGGATCGATCCGGCTGGCTGTCGACTCTGGGACAACTGCGAATGCCGAACTGGGTTGACATGAGCGGTCGGCTGGGTGTGGCGGGGTTATATTTCCTGCTGTTGTTCGTGGGCACGGTACTGTGTCTGCGCCGGCGGTGGAAATCGCTGGCGGGAACGGTGGCGGTGCTGTTGCTGATTTCGCTGCTGACATTACCCACCAGCAGACTGCAGACCACGGGGGCTCGAGTGATGAATCTGGCGGCGGGAGACGGTGGCTGGAGCGACGCCACCGATGCTGAGGCCGTATCGGATTTTGCAGCTCCCCGGACGAATGCTCAGACGGACGCACCGATGGCCAATGAGTTGGTACCGGGCGACATGTCCGGAATGATGGGTGGCATGGGTGGCATGGGTGGTGGCATGGGCAGCCTCGGCAGCGCACCTGGCGTGGCTGGCATGAACCCCGGCAATGGTATGAGCGCGGCGAGTGGTTTCGTGCCTGCGGCACCGGCCGCACCGATGGGTGGTGGCGGGGGCGGTTTTGGCGGGGGAAGATTCGGTGGAGACGAGGGTCGCGCGGCTGGCGGTGAAGCAGCCGAAGCACGGTTTGGTTTTGGACGTGGTCCTGGCGGTACGCCTGGCAATGCGAATGCCGCAGACGAGTCACTGGCACTGGAATTCCCTGGACAGCAGCAGTTGTCCGGGCGGCTGCTGTCGCGCGGTGCGGAGCAGCAGTCTGCTGCGAAATCAGGCCTGCCTTTACGTCGTGGCGGGGCCAGACTGTCAGTGCAGGTCGAACTGGAGATTCCCGAGGACTATCGGCGGCAGACGTTCCTGTCTGTGGCTGATACGGCCGGTGGGCCGGCGGCGCTCAGCCTTGCGGTCCGCAGTCAGCGGCAGTTGACCGGGCTGCGGTTGATTTGTGGATTGCTGGCGGCCGGGGTCCTGTGGTCTCGCAGGCGTAATGCCATTCTGCGGCAGATCGGTCTGGGCTGCGTGCTGCTGCTGTTGGCGCTGGGAACGGTACCGTTGCTGTCTGCCGATCAGCAGTGGCTGCCGGATGGGATTGGACTGGGTGCGGCCTGCGGGCTGGTGCTGGTTCTGAGTCGGGCGATGCTGTGTGGCTGCTGTTCGGAGTGGTGTCCGCTGACGTTGTTGCTGCGATGCTGTTCGTGGAAACGTCGCACTGTCAGCAGCGTGCTGCTGCTGGCCTGCATGGCGACCCCCAGCGTCCGGGCTCAGCAGGCTGAGCCAGTGCCGGCGAATGCGGATGAGATTGTGATCCCGTATGTACCGGGTGAACCGCCGCTGCGTGCCGAGCAGGTTTTTGTCCCGCGTGATCAGTTTCTGCGACTGTTTCAGCAGGCGTATCCTGAGCAATTGCCGACTGTGCGGACTGGTCCGCTGGGATCACCGGTTGTATCCGCGTGGTACAGAACGACTCAGCTTCTGCCTGTGGACGGTGCGCAGCGGGTGTTGCGATTTGAAGCTCGTTATGTGGTATGGCGGGACGCGGACGCTGCGGCACAGATTGACCTGCCACTGGGCAGCGTTGCGATTCGTCGAGCCACGGTGGATGGGACAGCCGCGGTGGTGAAGCCGCTGCTGCTGAATGTGCAGCCGGGCCAGCTGCCGAATTTTGCCGGCCAGCAGATTCCTGCTCAGCAGCAGCTGGTGGCAGGTAATGTGGCAGCGGCGGTGGACACGGGCTCGGCGTACAGCATACAGGTGGCCGGCCGCGGACTGCATGTGGTGGATCTGGAGTTTGATCTGCCGGCGGAGGTGGATGGGGTTGTGGGACGCTGTGATCTGCCACTGCGAAATGCAGCGGCTGGAATGCTGGAATGGACGCTGCCGGAGGATAACCTTGAGGCAAAGGTGAATGGTCGTGCGACTGGTTTTCGCCGCGAGGGTCGCCGTGTGCTGGTCCCGGTGGCTCAGGCCGCCACACTGCGACTGCAGTGGCTGCCGATGACTCAGAAGACGGATTCCGCACTGACTCTGCATTCAAATGTCACGTCTGCGATAGCGTTGCAGGATTCCGGGCTGCTGGTGCGAACAGCGGTGGAGGCACTGTTGCGGCAGGGTGAGATTTCGGAGCTTGAGATTTCCCTGCCGGCCGGGTTTTCGATTCAGTCGGTGGGTGGTGATGACGTGGCCGGCTGGTCGGTGGGGACCACTGATGCGGGTCGCAGTCTGCAGGTTCAGTTCAAGCGTACCGTGACAGATCGTTCGGTCGTATGGTTTCAGTTGTTTTCGGTGCTGCCGGACCCGCAGCAGCTGGAGAATTTTCAGGTACCGATTTCGGCGGTGCGGGGTTCCGGTCGTGATACCGGGACGGTTCTGCTGAAGATGGGTCCGCAGTTTCAGGTCCGGACGGCGACTCTTTCCGGGGTGACGCAGTTGAATCCTGACGAGGCTCCGCAGCCGGACGGTGCAGCTTTGCCGGGCCGCCCGGCGGCAGCGTGGCGTTATGCGCGACAGCCGGCAGTGGTCTCAGTCCGGATCACTCCGACTGCGGACGAGCTGACAGTTGAGGCACTGCACGGCCTGCGGCTTGAAGCCCAGCGGATGCTGTGGACGACTCGGCTGGGCCTGCTGATTCGCGGTGGTGCCAGATCGAGGCTGGATGTGCAGATACCTGAGGGCTACCAGCCACTGGATGTGTCGGCGGATGGCCTGCAGGACTGGTATGTGGTGGAACCGGCTGTGGGCAGTGGTGCGGCGCGGGTATTGAATCTGCAGTTGACAGACGCGCGAACGGGACAGTTGACGGTGGTTCTGCAGGGGCAGCAGCCTCGTCAGTCGGATTCCGCTGCGGCGGTGCTGCAGCCACCGGTGCTGACGGGCGCTACGACTGCCAATTCCGAACTTGCTATCTGGCTGGACTCGGCCTCGGAAAGTTCCGGCATTGATGAGGGCAGTGACTGGAATCCACAGCCTGCAGGGTCGGCGAATGCGATGTTCCGCGAGGTTACGCCGCAGCCGGCTTCGCTGCGGTTGCGCAGTTCGGCGAAACAGCCACGTGCTGTCACAATTCGTCTGCGTCCGGCCGTATCGACTTTGGTCGCGGAATCCGTGACAGTGGCCAGTGTGACTGAGACATCACTGGAACATCTGCTGGCTCTGCGGTGGCAGGTAGCGCGAGCAGCAGCGGATCAGTTTGCAGTCGAGCTGCCGGATGTGCTGGCGGGCAGTATGACATTTGAAGTGCCAGGACAGCGACGCATGCTGAAGGAGTCGCTGGGAAATGGTCGAACGCGAGTCATCTTTCAACTGCAGCAGCCGGTTTCAGGGCAATTGTTTGTGCTGGGTACTGCCAGTGCGGCACTGCCGGCTGATCGACAGATTCGCATGGAACCACCGACGTTTGTGGTTCCGGAAAATGCGCCTGCAACACTTTCCGGTCAGAGTCATTTTCGAGTGCTGGTGAATCAGTCGCGCGCACTTCTGCAGCCCGGGGCAGAGCAGCCTGAGGATGTGGTGGCGGCCGATCAGATCACTCTGAAGATTCCACAGCAGTTGCTGGATCAGGCCGTACTCATTTCGCGTTTGCGTGCGGAAAGCAGTCCGTGGCGAATCGTGCAGCCGGAACGTCAGAAGGTGACGCCCGCAGTGGTCAGCCTGGCAACTCATACCACCGTAATTTCGGAGGATGGCAGTTGGCGCAGTCATCATCAGTTGCAGGTGGCCAATGAAGGCCGACAGTTCCTGCCGGTGCAGCTGCCGCAGGGAGCTCGCCTGCTGTTTTGTCGGGTGAATGAACTGCCCAGTCGGATTGTGCAGCGTCAGGACGGAAACGTGCTGCGGCAACTGATTCCGCTGCCGCAGTCGGCCGAGGCGGCAGCCGGGTTTCTGGTGGAGTTTGCAATTGCCGGGCGCTTTGAAGAGTCATTGAGTGCGTTGCGGCAGCAGTGGAGCAGTCGGCAGCTGCAGATTCCGGTGCCGGTGTTTCCGGAATTCCGCGATGATCCGGAAAACGGGATCACGATCAACCGGAATCGCTGGAGTGTGTACGTGCCGGAGACGTGGCGTGCTGAGATTCTGAGACAAGCGGATCTGACGAATGTGTCTGAGGCGTTGCTGGCGGAGTATCAGGAGCAGGAATTGCTGTCCGAGGTCGAGCAGGTGATGTCGGCAGCAGGGCGGTATTCCGGTGCGGTCTCCAGTGGCAAAGTCTCGGCTGTTGATGTGTGGTTTCAGCAGCAGGCGGTGCAGCAGGGGCAGCAGCGTCTGGAACGCCTGCGGGGCCGTGGGATTTATGGCGGACAGCAACTGGAGGAGGCCGCGCGGAAGCTCAGCGAACTGGCGGTCGAATCTGAGGGGCTGCAGTTGAACAACAGAAACGATTTTCTGCTGGGTAAGGACCAGCAGTTGAACTTTTACAACGAGCAGAATCGGATGCAGTTCCTGCTTGACAATGGCATCCAGTCTGAAGGCCGAAATCTGAGTGAGGGACAGCAGCAGAATGCAGCACCGGCGAAGCAGTCGGGGGGGCAGCAGGCACCAGCGTTCCGCTTCATGGCCCCGCCACCGGAACAGACCAAACCGCAGTCCAGTGTGGAAACCCTGGAACGTCGAAAAATGGCCGGTAAAGAGGCCAGGGCGGACGGGTTGGCGGAGCTGGGCGATGTCGAAAAGGCGGCCACGGACCGACCTGCCAGTGGTGAAAAAGCCGAGGGTGGAATTCCGGGTGCCCTGGGACTGGCTAAGGGCGGGCGCAGGCAGTCACAGTTACGACAGAATGCGCTGGGTCTGGAAATGAAGCGACTGGAGGATCCTGCGGCGGAACAGGACAAATCACGAGACAACGCCGCGATGCAGTCCGGGGCTGCTCTGGATGCTGCGGCGGCACCACCCGCAGCGGCGACTCCGGCCCCTGCGCGAGTGGCCGAGCCGATGCCTGATCCAGCGGGAGTACCGCAGGTTGCTGAGCAGGTGCCGCAAATCCAGAGCACTGATGATTTCGGCATCGCAGTGACGAATGGAGTGGTCGGGGGTGACGACAGTCTGCAGCGATCTGAGGGCATGCTGTCGCTGGATTTCCAGATTCCTGAGGACGGTGTGGCTCTGACGTTTCTGCGTGCCGGGGGCAATCCGCGACTGGCCCTGCGAGTCCGTGCGGCAGAGACGCTGCAGCGTGGGTTGGGACTTGGCTGGGCCGTTTTCTGCGTTGTCGCAGCGCTGTTGATCTGGCGAGCCACATCGCGGGGACACGTGCTGGCACTGTTGCAGCAAGTGGCCGTGCTGCTGACAATTTCGGGAGTGGTGGCGACGTTGTTTGCGCTGAATTCAGGACTGCAGCAGTTCGGTCTGTTCGGCCTGTACGGGGGCTCGCTGCTGGGTGCGGTGCTGCTGGTGTATCGCCGACTGCGAACAGCCGGCTGATGCTCACTGCAGCCGCTGTGCGCACCGTGGACATCGCTGACGCCGCGGGCAAAAATCTGTTGGGCGGGGAGTTTGCGGTGATATGCGAATTCCCGGTTGAACAGGGGTGAGTTCTGTATCTGAGATGGCGTATCCGTCGCTGCGTTTTAAACCGGCGAAAGAAGCTGGCCGGTGGCCATGCTGTCCCGGAATCCCACACCTCCAGTCCGTCCGCAGCGGCTGCACCGAAGACCGCCGCACTGTCGCGAGCCGTACTCGCCCTGATGCGAGCCCGGCGTTGTGTCGACAACGCCCCAAATGATCAGATGTCTCTGCTGTACGGTTAAAATGATCGCTCCTGCCGGTGAGGGAGCTGGGAATCAGTCATCGCTGCGTTTCCTGCTGCAGGTAGTTCTTAGCAATCGAGACGTCGGTCCTGCGGGGACGGTCGCCGTCTCAGGTCGTCAGGCCCATGTTCGGCAGCGACGCATCGGCCCGCAGGTGGATCACTTCGGCGGCGGTGTGGCCATGAGCCGCCCAGTGCATTTTGTTCTGCACCGTCTCGAAGAACAGGAGCGAACTGTCGGCCTTTGGATCGTAGTCGCTGTTGGTCGAGTAGATGTCGAGTCCCTTCCGCCAGAACACTTGCTCGCTGCTGCGGATGTCGCGGATGTGGGCAGGCAGTTCCTCGAAGTAGTTCCCGCCCTCGGCCTGCCTGAGCCGGGCATCGTCCATCGCGAACCCCTTGATAAGGTATTCGCGCAGCCGCTCGGTCGCCCAAATGCGAAACTGCGTGCCGCGATGCGATCGGACGCGGTAGCCAACGGCCAGAATGGGGTCGAGGTTGTAGTGATCGACAGCGCGGGAAACGTGGCGATTTCCCTCGGTTTGAACTCTTCGGAATTTCCGAATAGTTGCCGCCGGATCGAGTTCGCGGTCGTCGAAAATACCTTTGAGATGCTCATTGACGGTCGGTACGAAAACCTGGAACAGGTCGGCGATCAACCGCTGCGGAAGCCAAAGCATTTCGTGCGCGAGACGGACCTCGATCCGTGTGTAGCCATCCTCAGTCTGATAAAGAATGAATTCGCCGGAAGGGAAGTCAAAAGGGGGAAGTGAGAAGTTGTCATGGTGGGGCGGTGCGAGCCAAAGTGGTGAGGATGGCGACAGGTTCGTTGGATTCCTGTATCAGTTCTGACAGTTTGGGCTCCGGAACAAGTTCCGCAGCGACCATTAATCGAAGCCGGTAATGCGTTTCCCGTGCTTCCTGCAGGGCGATATTTTACGCTCCGGCAAATCCGACTTCATGCCAATCACTGCTCCTGTCCCCCTTCGATTCTTCACCGGAATCTGGGGGTAAAAGGTGTGAGTGAAAAGCTCGGCTCGGGTTCAGAATGGACAACCGATGTTTAAGCAGGAACACATCTCGCAGGTCTGTCAGGACACAGTTGTGCACGAAAGTTCATGACTGGTAGCCCGCAGAATTCCATCTCAAAGTATTCTGAACAAGGTCCGGGAATTCAGGGTATACGTGTGCGAAGCGGTTGGGTCGGACGGAAACGGTGGCCGTATTTCGCACGTCGTCATGAAGAGACTCGCGAACTGCAGGCCGCAGGTTTCAAGCCGGTGCTCAGGAAGGCTCGCCGGTGCCTGCTGCACCGGCCAGTGAGTCTGACCGATCGTCAAACGATGTCACTTCGAAAACTTCTGAAGCACAACCTGAAGACAGTGCGAGCATGGCTGTCACTGGAGGGTACTTACGGCGAATCTTATTCAACAGTGAGTGGCCGCCAACCCTCTGCCCGATCGTGGTCAACAAGTTTTCCCTGCTCGACGGGTTACGGAAGGGGAGAGGTTTGAATCTCTGCGTCTCCACCTCTCTGCAGGTCATCCTCTTCAAGGCGATTTACGCAGCGGGTGATGCCATCCCTGAGCACGGCTTCGCCAAAGTTGAGCAGGTATCGAGGTTTCAGGCCGGTGAGGCGGAGATAAGTCTGGACCTGCTTCTCACGCGCGGGCGTCACACGTTCGACCGACTTCAATTGCAGCAACACCCTGCCCTCCACGATGAGGTCGCCGCGGAATCCGTCTTCCAGGGGGAGGTCCCTGCAAACAATGGGCACCGGCACCAGACGTTCGCCGGAAAGTCAGCGCAGTGTGAGTTCCTTCGCGAGGACAACTTCATACACGGACTCCAGCAAACCGGGGCCGAGTTCGCGGTGGACATCGATGGCGGCGGCGAGAATGAGTGTGCCGATTTCGTTTTCGGTCAAGGGGCGATTTTCCCTCAGAGACGCTGAGACGCAGCGTGCTCGTGTTTTTGTTCCATTTTCTTCGCGTGCATTGAATACTGAGCGTTTTTCTGTGGCCTTCCGTGGCGAAAAAAGCACCAGCAATCGAACGCCACAGTTACACCGCGCAGTTGATTTTACGCAGAGCCAAAAGTCCTAAAATGTGGCGGAAGTCGCATTTCTGCAGACACCCGGGAAGCTGCCGACCCCACAGGTCACCCGCAGATTCCGGTGCACAGGCATTTTTCGGAAGTCCTCGACTGATAAAAGTGACCGGAACGGGCTCTGGCAGTTCGCTCTCGCCTGTTTCCACGGTATGCTGCAGTCAGGAAGCAGGCCCTGACAGCCTGCATTTGATCTGCAACTGCTGCGGAAGACCACCATGAACCGCTGGAATGTGCTGCTGCTGGCCGTGGCTGCCGTTTTTGTCCGACCGCTCCGGGCTGATGTCGACTTTCAGAAGCAGGTGCGGCCATTTCTGGCTGAACACTGCTGGCAGTGTCATGGCGTGGATGAAAAGGAGCGTCAGGGAGCTTTGCGGCTGGATGACCGTGCCAGCGCCCTGAAGGGCGGTGAATCCGGTGTGCCCGCCATTGTCCCCGGAAATCCGGATGCCAGTGAGATGCTGAAGCGAATTGCCAGCCACGATCCTGACACCGTGATGCCTCCACCATCCAAACCCCGGCGTCCCTCGGTGGCCGAGCTGGACATGCTGCGGCAGTGGATTACTGAAGGTGCAGTGTATCAGCAGCACTGGTCGTTTGCTCCGCCGCAGAAGCGTCCCCTGCCGACTGCGGGTGTGACGAATCCGATTGATTCCTTCGTGGCGGATCGACTGCGGAAAGAGGGTCTCGACTTTGCTCAGGAAGCCTCGGTTGAAACCCTTTGTCGGCGACTGTATCTGGATCTGGCGGGACTGCCACCATCCCCGGCCCAACTGCAGCAGTTTCGTGAGCGTGGTCTGGAAGCTGTCGCGGCAGAATTGCTGACCAGTCGTGGCTTCGGTGAAAAGTGGGCTCGGCAGTGGCTGGACCTGGCCCGCTATTCGGACACCAACGGCTATGAGAAGGATCTGCAGCGTGAGCAGTGGATCTGGCGTGACTGGGTCATTGATGCGATTGTGGCTGACATGCCGTGGAATCAGTTCATCATCGAGCAGATTGCCGGGGACCTGCTGCCGAATGCCGGCCAGTCGCAGCTGATTGCCACCGGTTTCCTGCGGAACAGCATGATCAATGAGGAGGGGGCGATCGTTCCCGAGCAGTTCCGCATGGTCGAGATGTTTGACCGGATGGACTGTATTGGCAAAGCGGTCATGGGCCTGACAACTCAGTGTGCGCAGTGTCATTCGCACAAGTATGACCCGCTGACTCATGAGGAGTACTATGGGCTGTTTGCCTTTCTGAACGACACTTATGAAGCTCAGTCGTGGGTCTACACTCCGCAGCAACTGCAGCAGTTGCAGGACATTCGCCGGCAGCAGGAGCAACTGGACGAAGCGATACGGGCGAAGCGTCCGCAGTGGCAGGACGAGCAGCGTGCCTTTGCGACCGCGACGCTGCAGCAGACAGCAGCGTGGCAGCCTTTGGAATTCATCGAGATGGGCAGCAACAGTGGTCTGAATCATCCGACTCAGGAACTGGACCGATCGATTCTGATGAAGGGTCACACCAGCGGTGACGTGTTTGTGATTTCCCGCCCGGCTCTACAGCACGTGACCGGGCTGCAGTTTGAGATTCTGAATCATCGGGATCTGCCGCAGAACGGGCCGGGGCGCAGTCGGGCTGGTACGTGGATAGTCCACGAGCTGGAAGTCTTCGTGAAAGCTCCGGGAGCCGACTGGTTGAAGCAGAAACTGGTGCATGCGACGGCCGATTTTTCGGCTCCTGAGCAGAAATCGGCCGACGGTAAGAAGACGACGGGGCCGGTCAGTCTGCTGATTGACGGCAGTGATGACACGTCGTGGCTGGCGGACCGCGGACACGGGCTGCGTAACCAGCCGTCGGTGGCGGTGCTGCAGTTTGAACAGCCGCTGAATTTTCCCGAGGGTTCAGAGCTGAAGATTGCGTGGCGAATGGGTGACATGCCGGGTTGTGCGAGGTTCAGTCTGACGACGACAGCGGCACCGGCAGCTCCGCCGGTCGATCATGGTGCAGTTCTGGCCATGCGGGTGTCTGAAGACCAGCGGACGGTCGAGCAGCGGGCAGCAGTATTCCGCGCCTGGTGTCGTTCGGTGGCTGACCTGCAGGCTGAACAGGATCAGTGGGAGTCTCTGCAGAAAAGTGTTCCGCAGGCTGGTACCACAGTGCTGCACCTTGCCAGTCGTGATCCGCAGGATCCGCGGCGCACGTGGCGTCTGGACCGTGGGGAATGGGATCAGCCGCGGGATCCGGTGGAGCCTCACGTACCGGCGGCCTTTCACACATTCCCTGCTGATGCTCCGAAAAACCGTCTCGGGTTTGCCCGCTGGCTGGTGGATGATCGATCTCCGCTGGCGGCGCGAGTGGCCGTGAATCAGGTGTGGCAGGCTGTGTTCGGAAGGGGACTTGTGGACACACCGGAGGACTTTGGCACGAGAGCTGTTTTGCCTGAGTACCGTGAGCTGCTGGACTGGCTGGCGGTGGATTTCATGGAACATGGCTGGAGTCGTCGGCATCTGCTGAAAACCATTCTCACCAGTCGTACCTACAGGCAGTCTTCGGTGGCCACTCCTGAGCAGTTGGAACGGGATCCGCAGAATCAGTTGCTGGCCCGGGGTGCACGTTACCGAGCGGACGCGGAGGTGATTCGCGACATTGCGCTGACGTCAGCCGGTCTGCTGCATCAGAAACAGGGTGGCCCCAGTGTGATTCCACCGGTTCCGCAGAACGTGCTGGACTACAATTACACGTACCCGGGCTACTGGACACCGGCGGCAGCTCCGGAACGTTACAGCCGTGCGGTGTATGTGTTCCGCAAGCGATCGATGCCGGACCCGGTCCTGTCCACACTGGATGCACCGAATGGCGACTCGGCCTGTCCACGGCGGGTTCGTTCGAACACTCCCATGGCAGCGCTGGCCGGGTTGAATGAGACGATTTTTGTGGAGGCAGCCCGGGGTCTGGGTTTACGGATTCTGAAGGAGGGTGGCGGTGACGACGCAGCGCGGGCGCGATACGCCTTCCAGCTCTGCACTTCCCGGGCTCCCACGGCGGCCGAGCTGGAGGCGGTACTGGAAGCACTGAGGTCCCGGCGGCAGCGACTGGCCGAGGGCTGGCTGAATCCTCGCGACATCACCACCGGGGATGCAGCGAAACTGCCGGAGATTCCGGAAGGCACAACGCCACAGGATGTCGCTGCATGGACTCTGCTGGGCCGCGTGCTGCTGAATCTTGACGAAACCGTTACTCGCAACTGACCGGTACCTGCACAAAAAATCGGGAGCAGATTCTGTGCGATCATTTCATTGTCTGATGCTGTTACTGGTCTGGTCAGTGCCTCTGGTGCGGGCTGCCGATGACGCAGCACAGCGTCCGAATGTGCTGTTTATTCTGACGGACGATCAGCGTTGGGATGCCGCCGGGATTGCCGGTCATCCATATCTGAAGACGCCGGGGATCGACCGACTGGGGCGTGAAGGTGTGTATTTTCGGAATGCCTTCTGCACGACATCGCTGTGTTCTCCCAGCCGTGCCAGCATCCTGAGTGGCCTTTACGCACATGCGCATGGTGTGGTGAACAACTTCACCGAATATCCGCAGGGGCTGCAGAGTTTTCCGCTGGCGCTGCAGTCGGCCGGTTATGACACGGCCTATATCGGCAAGTGGCACATGGGTGAAGAGAACGATTCCCCGCGTCCCGGCTTCAACTGGTTTGTCAGTCATCGCGGACAGGGCAAGTACTTTGATACGGAGTTCAATATCAACGGCGGGGAACGAAAGGTCCTGCCCGGCTACTACACTCATGTGGTCACGGATCTGGCTGAACAGTGGCTGCAGAAGCAGCGAGGTGATCAGCCGTGGTGCCTGATGATCGGCCACAAAGCCCCCCACAGTTTCTACTTTCCTGAGCCGAAGTATCAGGCGGCATTTGAATCGGTGCGGGTGCCCTATCCTGAATCGGCATTTCGACTGAATGACAAGCCGGACTGGATTCGTCAGCGACTGTCTACCTGGCACGGGATCTATGGGCCGTTGTTTGAGTGGCGGAAGAAATTTCCGGATGACTCACCGGAAGCAGTGCGGGATTTTGAAAACATGACGAGGGCTTACTGGGCGACGCTGCTGTCCGTTGATGACAGTGTGCAGCGTCTCTATCAGTTACTGCAGCAGCGGGGCGAACTGGATCGGACAATTATTGTGTTCATGAGTGACAATGGCCTGTTGAATGGCGAGCATGGGATGGTGGACAAGCGGACGGCACACGAGCCCAGCATGCGAATTCTGCAGGTCGTGCGTTTTCCCGGCCTGACTCCTGTGGATCAGCCAAAAGTGATCGAGCAGCAGGTGCTGACAGTGGATATGGCGCCCAGCCTGCTTGAGCTGTGTGGTGCTGCTCCGCTGCAGGGCATCCATGGCCGTTCGTGGAAAACGCTGGTGCAGTCAGCAGACTCGAATTGGCGCAAGTCGTTTCTGTATCACTACAATTACGAAAAGCAGTTTCCGTACACACCGAATGTGCGTTGTGTTCGCACGGAAACCTGGAAATACACTCATTCGCCGCATGGGGATGGCGGTCCGGACCGGCACCGGGCTGAGCTGTATAACATCGAGTTTGATCCTGAGGAGCGTCACAATCTGATTGATCGTCCGAAGTATCAGCCGGTGGTGCGGGCGCTGCAGGCCGAGTTATTGAAAGTGATGTCGGAGGTCGGGCTGACTGCAGAAACGGACAAAATGCCGCTGGACCTCGGGATTCAGCAGCAGCTGCCTGATCAGAAAATTCGCTGATTTCCGGCCTGAGGCTGGCCTGGTTTCCGAGAATTGCCGCGGGATTCGGTCACCTGCCGGATTTTTCATTCGGCGTGCGGTATGGTACCGGCATGAACGCATCATCTCCTCAATGGACGCCCGGCAACGGGCTGCATTACCAGTTGCTGGCCAGCAGCGGCCGGGCTCGTCGCGGTCGTTTCGTCACAGCTCACGGCACCGTGGAAACGCCGGCGTTCATGCCCGTGGGAACTCAGGGTACCGTTAAATGTGTGCTGCCGGATCAGGTGGCCGCCACCGGGGCTCAGGTGGTGCTCGCCAACACCTACCACCTCGGCATCCTCGATCGCACACAGATCGTGGAGCGGCTGGGTGGGCTGCATTCGATGATGCGGTGGACCCAGACAGTCCTGACGGATTCCGGTGGGTTTCAGGTTTTCAGTCTGCCGGATCGGAAGATCACGGAGGAGGGCGTCAGCTTTCAGTTTCGATCGGGGCGCAAGGATACCGACACCACTCCGATGACGCTCAGTCCGGAATCCGCCATGGACATTCAGCGTCGGCTGGGTGCTGATATCGTGATGGCGTTTGACGAATGCGTGGACTACAGGATGCCACCGAAGTACATGGCGGAATCACTCGAGCGGACACTGCGATGGCTGAAACGCTGCAAGGCTGCTCCGATCCAGCCACACCAGCACCTGTTCGGCATTATTCAGGGTGGTATGGAACTGGATCTGCGTGCGCGCGCTGTGAGGCAGGTGACATCGCTGGATCTGCCGGGATATGCGATTGGCGGAGTCTCGGTGGGGGAAGGGCACGAGGCGATGATCCGGGTGGTCCGTCACACTGCTCCGCTGATGCCTGAAAACCAGGTGCGTTATCTGATGGGAGTGGGCTTGCCGGAGGATCTGGTTGGGGCAGTTGAGCATGGGATGGACATCTTCGACTGCATCATTCCGACTCGCTACGCACGCGAAGGCACTGTCTTCACGTGGGATGGCAAAATGCGTCTGCAGGACAAGACATTTCGCAAGGATCGGTACCCGATTGACACATCATGTCAGTGTGTGGCCTGTTCCGGGGGCTACAGTCGCGCCTATCTGCGACATCTGCTGTTTGCCGACGAGCCTTTGTACGGGACTCTGGCGACACTGCACAACCTGCACTTTTATCAGGATCTGATGCGCGGGATGCGGAAGGCGATTGAGGACAACCAGTTTTCCGGTTGGGCCTCCCGATTTCGTGCACGTTACCTGAAACAGGGATAGGGCTCTGGTGGGGTTCGTGGCTGACAATCGCATGCCCCCTGAAACCAGTTGGGCCTGATCAGTTTCATTCCCTCAATCCTCGAATGAAGGAATGACGCCGAGGACAAAACCGTAGCCTCGGCTTTAGCCCGGGCAACTGACGCACTCGACCCCAAAAAACACCGCCTTTTTCAACCGGAGCAAGTCGGCCCCACGCCCTCAGCCCACTTTTGTCCCTCGGCGTCAGGCATCCCCGGGCTACGGTCTGGGTGGTGCCCGGGCTAAAGCCCACGCTACGCTCATGGTTTGCCGCAGCGGCAGATTCTGCCGGTCTGTCTGTGTCCGACTGAGTTAAAATAATCCGGTTCTGACGCATTGAAGGCTGGCACAGTCCGCATACCTGGAATTCTCGTCACACGACGACCGCGGCTCTGCGGACATGCGGGCGGGCTCGCCGATCGGAACAGCGAGGGTTTTCCCCCGCCAGGCTTTGGGTATTTCCTGATGTCTGGGATGAGATTCCTGCTGCAAAATTGAGGTCCTGATTCATGTTCAGGTCGCTGCTTCCCGGTTTCGTGTGCCTTTTGCTGCCGCTGCTCAGCGGCTGCTCGGTCGGATTAGCGCTGCTGCAGCGCAATCCTGCTCCCAGCCCGCTGGCTGCGAAGAAGCTGATACAGGTTGCGGAGTTTCATGAAGTTCGAGGCAATTACGAATCAGCCGCGGTGGCCTACCAGCGGGCGCTGGAGATGGATCCTGAGTCGGAGGAGATCGAGGAGCGTCTGGCCGAAGTGGCGCAGATGCAGCGAGTTGAGCGTCGGCGTCAGTCTGAGGCGGCCGAGCCTCCTGAAACATGGTCCGTTGCATCGGCAGCCCGTGATCGTCGCGTGGACGAGGTGCTGAATCGACGGCAGGTCGTTCAGGCGGCTGCCTTCGAAGGGGCGCCGCGGATTCGACCGCTGAAAGTCCGCCCCGCACCGGCTTACAAACCTGCTCGCACCCCTGTTATCGATGAGGGATTCGATCCGGTTGAGGAGCAATCCGAGAGCGACTTGATCGGCAAACAGACGCCTCTGTACTGAGCTGGGGCACTGTTCCGCTTTATGCGAGTCGACCGGGCAGTGACCGTCAGCGTTGCAGCCAGTCTGTCAGGTGCTGAAAGATCTGTTCCCGCTGGGGCTCGAATTCAAGCGTGTGCCGAGTCTCAGGCCAGACTCGAGTCTGCAGTTGCGACTGCGGTAGACGAGCAAACAACTGCAGAGTTTTTTGATTGTTGATGATCTGGTCATTTCCGGCCAGCATCAGCAGTACCGGAACTGGCAGTGAGTGCAGAGCGTGATTGACGATGTGATCGAGGTCGGTCCCGGCATTCAGCAGGCCGCTGGTCACGGTATGCAGTGCCAGTGGATCCTCGCGAATGAACTGCTGCCATTCCTGCGTCTGGGTGAACAGTGCCGGGTCATCCAGTGGAATCGGAATGTGGCGTTTGACGATTTCGAATCGCCTTGCCAGTTTCAGCCGCAGTCGCTGCGACCACGTGGGCTGCAGTCGCGGGGCGAGACCCGGATAGAGCAGAGCCAGTCGCTGAAACTCGTCTGGAAACAGGCAGGCCGCAGCGGTCGCGATTTTACCGCCCCAGCTGACGCCGAGGAGCGTGACTGGCAGTGTGGCAGCGTGTTCGTCCAGGGCTCGCCGGCGCAGGGCACGAACGTCGTTGATCAGTCGCTCTCCGTGAGCCGCATGCCCGCGTTGCAGACCATTCAGCCCAGAGCCTCGCCGGTCCGCGAAGTACACCGTAAAACCGGCTGCTGCCAGTAACTGCGAAGACCATTCATACCAGCCGGAATGACTCTGGATTCCGTGCACCGCCAGCACCAGTCCCCGGCAGTGCTCGGCCGACCAGCGGCGAAAGCGAATGACGTAACCGTCCGAGGCAGTGAAACTGCTGAGCTCTGCAGTGCTCACGGGACAACTTCTTCGACAGCGCGGGCAAACGCCCCCCAGGCCCCCGCATCAAACAGAACAAACCGCACCAGTTTGGGTGCCTGATGCCAGCGTACGAAATCCATGGTTGTCTTGATCAGATTGTTGGCCGCAAGATCGAGGGGATATCCGAAGGCTCCCGCACTGAGTGCCGGAAGGGCAATGCTGGAGCAGCCCAGTTCCTTCGCATGGAACAGGCAGGATCGGCATGCCGACGCCAGTTGTTCGGGTTCTCCGTGCCTGCCCCCCTGCCACACCGGTCCCACTGCGTGGAAGATCCAGCGGGCGCTGAGTTGACCGGCGGAAGTCACCACCGCGCTGCCTGTCGGGCAGCCGGCGGGAAACAATCGAGCAGTCTCCTGCAGAATGCCCGGACCTCCGGCTTTGTGAATTGCCCCGTCCACACCACCGCCACCGGCCAATTCACTGTTGGCGGCATTGACGATAGCGTCGACCTGCTGTTTGGTGATGTCACCCTGAACCAGTTCCAGCTGACACAAACCCAGTTTAACAAGCATACTTCTGCCCCGAGAAATTCTGCCCCTGAAATGCGGGCAGTCCTGACCGATACCTGGATCACCCCTGCGGTTCGGTAATTACAATAGTCCGACCGCCCCGCCCCGACGTAATTCCAAAAACGATGTATTCTGCCGGAGTATCCAGCAGGTTCTGCATCTGGTGAATTTCTCCGGGATCCACGATGACGGCGTCACCGGGGCCCATGCTGCGACTGTCATTGGCGACCGTCATTCGCACTTCCCCGGAAATCAGCAGGAATACCTCCTGCATGTCTTCATGGTAGTGTCGCTGAAAGCTGGAACCGGCGGGCAGCAGTGCCCAGTTGAGCATCTGCACGCGTCCCTCCTGAAACAGTTCTCGCGTGGCGATCACGCGTTTCAGCACTCCCGGGGAGCGCGGATCCTCATGGGATGCCGGCACATATCCTGAGTTACTGGCTGCAATCCACTTCATGTCCCTGTTCCTGCTGAATTCGTGGGAATTCTGAGCTGCTTCGGCAGCGGCAGACTGCAGCTTCGGATTCCGGATTGCTCAGTCATAAACCGCAGACCCGCAGAATGCAACTGCAGGGGCTGGAGTGAGAAATGGGCGAGTGCTGTTCATTTTGTGTTCAGATGCAGCGACCACAGCGACTCGGAACGCCCCCATTTCGATCAGATCGCCAGAGAATATCGCCACTTTGGTTTCCACGATCGCCCGGCATCTGTAAACTTCGTCCGCGAATTGCCGGGCCGCCCCTGTACCGTCGGTCCCGACATCTCAGCAGCATGTCAGTTCAGGAACGGCGTCCTCCCATGAATCCCCCCACCACTGCATCATTCCACGCGCGGGACGCCGTGATTGATGCCAGCAAAGTGATTGCAGCCTTGCAGCAGCAGAAGAAGGATGCCGCCGGTGCGGACCAGCCACGGCTGCAATTTCGCAGTTCCCGGCGTACAGCTTCGCTGACGGGTTTTCGAATCCGTTCGGTGGGCTCCTACGCGCCTCCGAATGTTGTCACCAATGAACAACTGGAACAGCGGTACGGGTTCGAAGAAGGCTGGATTTTGCGGCGCACGGGCATCAGGGAACGGCGTTTCGCTGATGACTCGCAGGGCACCAGTGACCTGGCAGTCGCCGCTGCTCGCAATGCACTCCAGTCAGCCGGCCTGCAGGCCTCTGATGTGGATCTGTTGATTGTCGGAACCTTCACTCCGGACTTCACCTGCCCATCAACCGCCTGTCTGGTGCAGGACAAACTGAATCTGGACGCGCCGGCGATGGACATCCAGGCGGCATGTTCCGGGTTCATGTATTCGTTTGCCACCGGGGCTCAGTTCATAGCCACCGGGAACGCAAAGTGTGCGCTCGTGATTGGCGCCGACATCAACAGTCGCATTGTGCGTCCGGATGATCAGGGCACGGCGCCGTTGTTCGGCGATGCTGCCGGTGCAGTGATCCTGGAACCCGGCGATGCAGCGCAGGGACTGGTCTGTTATCAACTGGGGGCGGACGGTGCGGGGGGCTGCATGCTGGACCGGCCTGCCGGTGGTACATTGCACCCCGCAACTCCGGAGTTGATTGCTGCGGGTCAGCATTTCCTGCAGATGGACGGACGCAACGTTTTCAAGTGGGCCATTCAGGCCGTCACAGACAGCATCCGTACGGTCCTGAGTCAGGCCGGAAAAACACCGGACGACGTGGCCCTGTTTGTGCTGCATCAGGCCAACATCCGCATCATCAACCACGCCATGGAAGAGCTGGGAATCCCTGCTGAAAAGGTCTTCAACAATCTGCAGATCTACGGCAACACATCGGCGGCCTCAATTCCGCTGGCCCTTGACGGAGCTCTGCGGGAAAACCGCATTCAACCGGGAGATCTGGTTTTGATGTGCGGCTTTGGTGCCGGACTGACGTGGGGAACCGGACTGTTCCGCTGGTAACAGGTGATATCAGCCAGCTTCAGACTGCAGTCTTAGTTCCACTCGGGATTCCTGACGTCTGTCTCAAGCAGGCGATGCAGTCTTCGCAGGCGGCGACGACAGACTTCCCAGATGCCATACGGGTTGTCTTCCAGGATCAGTGAGGAATCTGCCGGGATGCGATGCCAGTCACCGCGAGCAATCTCGCCCTCCAGCTGCTGCGGTCCCCAGCCCGCATAGCCACTGATCAAACGGAAACGCTGCTGACCGGGTTCGTGCAGCGGAGTTCTGACAACGGTTTCAAAGGATCGTTCGCTGCCTGCCAGGAAAATTCCGGGCGAAACTTCGCGGTCGTAGGCCGCCAGCCGCGCGCAATTGTGGAGGATGAACAGCGACGTGGGTTCCACGGGCCCGCCAACAAAGACCGGAGCCCCGGCATCATTGATGTTTTCCGAGTCACCCAGTGCCTTACCGATGGAGGTCGCGGAGGGTCGATTGATGACCAGCCCCATGGCGCCCTCGGGAGAATGTTCCAGCATCAGCACCACGCTGCGATAAAAATTCGGGTCGCGCAGGTGATCGGCCGCCGTCAGAAAGCAACCCTGGAGTGATCGAAATTCATTCTCAGACATGATCGCGGTGATTTCCTGAGGTTTCTGGCAGGGAAATTCCAGATCGCCCGCGGTCACGGGCAGTCAAAGGCAAATTATAGGGTGGCTGAGGCTGCAGGGAAAGAGGCGGGAACGTACCGGCAACCGTGCAATTCGTTCATTTCCGCCAGCCCTGCCATGCACCCTGAAAGAATTGGCCCCGATTCCGGTTTCTGCGTGGGATCCCACCGCCTGCTGCGGTAAGATTGTCGATCTGCATTCCACCTGCCACGCATCTCCCATGACGGGTTTGGCCAGATGAAAGTTGCCTTGTTCATTCCCTGTTACGTCGATCAGTTCTATCCCGATGTGGGTATGGCCACAGTGCAGGTGCTGGAATCCTGCGGTGTTCAGGTGGATTTTCCGCAGCAGCAGACCTGTTGTGGTCAGCCGATGGCCAACAGTGGCTGCATGCCTGAAGCCCGTCCCCTGGCCGAAAAATTCATCGACACGTTTACCGGATATGACTACATCGTGTCGCCATCCGGCAGTTGCGTTTCGATGGTTCGCAACCACTACGACCACCTGGTCTCTGCCTCGGACACCCAGGCCGTCGCTGTCCGCCGACAAACTCTGGAACTGGGCGAATTTCTGGTGCAGGTCCTGGGAGTTCGAAGTCCCGCAGGCGTGTTTCCTCACAAAGTCGGCCTGCACCAAAGCTGCCACGGTCTGCGTGAACTGCGTCTGGGCCCATGCTCCGAATCCATGACGCCCCGGGACAGCCTGCTGCAGCAACTGCTCAGTGGCTTCGCTGGCATCAGCTTTTCACAACTGCAGAGGAAGGACGAGTGCTGCGGATTTGGTGGCACCTTCGCGGTGGGTGAAGAGGCTGTCTCGGCAATGATGGGCGAAGACCGCATCAACGATCACCTGCAGGCCGGCACCGAAGTGCTGACGGCCGGTGACATGTCGTGCCTGATGCATCTGGATGGGATGATTCGCCGCAGGAAACTGCCCATCAGGGTGCTGCACTACGCTCAGATCATGGCTCAGGCCATGCAGCAGGCACCGACCGGTCAGGACCGCCCGGCTGTGACTCGCTGACACTGAACCCTGTGACCCTGTAACTTACAAGTGACTTTTTCGGATGGCAGGCAGATATGGGACATCCAGCACTGGCCGCTGACTTTACTGCTGATCGGGAACGCGCACGCTGGCATGATCGTGCTCTGTGGTTTGTCCGGGAAAAACGTGACCGCATGGCCACGGGCGTCCCGGAGTGGGAAAAGCTGCGTGAGACTGCATCAGCCATCAAACGACATACGCAGTCACTGATGGCCGACTACCTGCAGCAGTTCGAAGAGAACGCCACCCGTCATGGTGCCATCGTGCACTGGGCTGCCGATGCTGCCGAACACAACCGAATCGTGCTGTCAATCCTGCAGTCTCATCGAGTGCAGCGACTGGTCAAAAGCAAAAGCATGCTGACCGAAGAATGCCACCTGAACCCCTTCCTTGAACAGCATGGCATTCATGTGGTGGACACGGATCTGGGCGAGCGAATTGTTCAATTGCGTGAAGAGCCGCCCAGCCACATCGTGCTGCCGGCGATACACATCAAAAAGGAGGAAGTGGGCGAGTGTTTCCATGAGCATCTGGGAACAGAGAAGGGCGCCTCTGACCCCAAATACCTGACCGAAGCGGCACGTGGCCACCTCCGCAGCTGTTTCTGTGAGGCTGATGCCGGACTGACCGGTGTCAATTTCGCCATTGCCGAAACCGGGGGCATCGTGATCTGCACCAACGAAGGCAACGCAGATCTTGGAATCGGGCTGCCAAAAATCCACATCGCCTGCATGGGCATGGAAAAGCTGCTTCCGCGAGCCGCCGATCTGTCGGTTTTTCTGAGACTGCTGGCACGATCGGCCACCGGGCAGCCCATCACCACGTACTCGTCACACTTCCATGGTCCGCAGCAGGGCGGTGAACTGCATATTGTGATCGTCGATAATGGTCGCAGTGAGATTCTGCAGTCTGAGTTTCGCCAAAGTCTGGACTGTATTCGGTGCGGAGCCTGCATGAATACATGTCCGGTCTATCGGCGCAGTGGAGGGCACAGCTATGAAGCGACCGTTCCCGGCCCCATCGGCTCCATTCTGACACCGCTGCAGTCACCCGCTCAAAGCAGTACTCTGCCTTTTGCCTGCAGCCTGTGCGGATCGTGCACCGACGTGTGCCCGGTCAAAATCCCGCTGCACCATCAGTTGTTTGCCATGCGTGAGCGACTGGATCAGCAGCAACTGATCGGTACCGGAAAAAAACTGCAGATGAAAGCCCTGTCCGTGGTGTTATCCAACACGTGGCTGTACAGCCTCGTGGGGAATGTGGCCCGAGCAGCACTGCGGGTGCTGCCGAAGTTTCTGATTCAGAATCCGCTGACACCTGCCGGCCAGTGGGCGCGACAGCGTGAATTGCCTGAGGCTCCGGCAAAATCCTTTCGACAACTGTATGCCGAACGGCAGCAGTCGAACGACCAATCGTCACCGGGCAGCCACTGACCACAACCTCATGGACACTATGCATGCTGAAATTTGAAGCCTCGACAATTGTGCCATGTTCTGCAGTCGCTCTGCGACGTTTTCTGGGCTGCCCGGCCAATCTGCCGGAGATCAGCGATCCGGACATTGAACTGCAGATCATCAGTGCCCCTGAAACCGTCTCCGCAGGCGCTCGAATTGAGTTCCGCATTATGTCCTTCGGACTGCGGCACCGCATGGCTCATGAGTATCGTCTGGTAACAGAAAGTGAGATCCTTGAAGTGCTGGTGGACGGTCCGCTGCCGGCATGGCAGCATCGGCAGCAGTTGCAGGAGCTGGGGCCAACGGAATGCCGTTTGACGGACACGGTGGAATTTCAACTGCCCGGGGGTATGCTGAGATTCATACTGACTGAGGAACGCATTCGGGAATCGCTGACGACGGGTATGGAATTTCGATATCAGGCGCTGCAGCAGCTGGCGGAAACGGGAGTGATTGCATGAGTGTTCGATTGCCATCGCGTCAGCCGCGGCAGCAGCCACCCACAGTCCTGATCGGGCTGATGGCGATTGGCGCCTGTTCACTGGCATTCATCGGCATGGCGGCCGTCGTGATGCCTCAGTTTCTGCTGATGGTCCTGGTGGGAATCGGCATGGTACTGTTCTTCGCTGCTCAGTACTTTATCTGGGGTCGCTGGCTGTACCCCCTGGTGGTGCGACAGGAGCAGCAGCGGGAACAGCAGTTGCAGGAGGCAGCGGCCGCCACTGTCGCCGAAAACGCGGGAAAGCACAATGAAATCGCCGACGGACGCTCTGAACCACGCACACACACGTGATTCATCAGACGATCAGCACAGATTTTCCCGTCCGTGCTTCGACTTCTTCGCCGGATTATCGTTCCCGATGCAGCGCCAGATTCCCTCGTCGGGTCTGAGGCCCTGCGACCTCAGACCCTTGCGAGCAGGAATCAGGCGGCCGGAGCATCACGAGTGAAGTCAAACATGGGTGAGGACAGGTAGCGTTCGCCGGAGTCGGGCAGGACGACCACGATGTTCCTGCCGGCACTTTCCGGACGAGCAGCCACCTTGAGCGCGGCGGTCATGGCTGCACCGCAACTGATCCCCACCAGGATGCCCTCCTCGCGAGCGATTCGCGGAGCCATGCTCATGGCTTCCTCGTCCGTCACCTGCAGCACCTCATCCACGAGGGACATATCCAGAATTTCAGGCTTGAACCCGGCACCGATCCCCTGGATTCTGTGTTTGCCGGGAGCACCGCCGGACAGCACCGGACTGGCGGCCGGCTCGACTGCGACAGTGTGCAGCGACAGACCCTTTTCCCGTTTCAGATAGCGACTGACTCCGGTGATCGTTCCGCCGGTGCCGACACCGGAGACAAAAACATCCACTCGGCCGTTCAGATCTTCGAAGATTTCAGGCCCGGTTGTGCGGAAGTGGATTTCCGGGTTTGCCGGGTTGCGAAACTGCTGCGGCATGAAAGTATTGGGCTGCTTCGCCAGATCTTCAGCGCGAGCAATCGCGCCTTTCATGCCTTCAGCACCGGGGGTCAGGATCAGGTTGGCACCGAACGCACGCAGAATCATGCGACGTTCGATCGACATGGTTTCCGGCATGGTCAGGGTCAGTTTGTAACCGCGAGCAGCACAGACGAAGGCGAGGGCGATTCCCGTATTGCCACTGGTCGGTTCGACAACTTCCATGCCGGGCTGAAGACGACCGGATTTTTCCGCGTCCCAGATCATGGCAGCACCGATGCGGCACTTGACGCTGTAGGCCGGGTTGCGACCTTCAATCTTGGCATACACGGTGCCCGGCATCCCGGTTGTCAGACGGTGAATACGCACCAGCGGGCTTTTGCCGATGGTCAGAGAATTATCGTTGTACAGTGTCATGGAAATGTACCTTTCACCTGATGCTCAGAACGCCGTCAGCAGCCGGAAACCAACTCGGCTCAGCATTGAACTCCTCCGCAGCAGGGGCCTGGCCTGTGCGGGTATCGGCAGGCGGAGATGTTCAGCCCCGGCTGAGGCGGCAACAGTCGGAGCAGTTCATAGCAGAAGCGACTGTTTCGCGGAATCCCGAATTGCCCGCGCGTACATTTCTCCGCCAATTCCCACGCGGTCAACCGGTTTTCCGCTTGTGGAACGGAGCGAATTGCCTCAGAATTTGGCTCAAATAGAGCATTGGTGGCCATCGCATGGCCCGTCTGCCCGAGGCAGTTCCCGTTTTCTTCAGTCTGAACAGGTGCCCCTATGCGCTCCCTGCGTCTGCTCTGGCTGACTATCCTGCTGCTCCCGGGCATTCAATTGGCGCAGGCTCAGCACACAGGCCACTGGAACCACGCATTTCGCTCCACTGGCAGCCAGGCCTTCAGACACTACTCGCCACAGCGTGCCGTTGGCTGGTCGGTCTGTTCCCCCGGGCTGCTCCCGGGATTCAATGCAGCATACTCAAATACGGGCTGGCAGTCCGGCTGGGGTCATTTCGGCTACAGCTGGCAGACAACCAGCAGCACGACGTGGGTGCATACACTTCCATTTTCGGGGCAGCGGATCAGTGTCTCAGCCTTCGCTCCGGGCCTGTGTCAGGTCTCACCCCTGCTGGCCCCGGCTCGCTCCGGCCTCTACACGGTCGATCCCTGCACGGGACTGCTGATTCCACTGGAATGGTGGTATTACGGCTGTCTGCCGGGTTTCAGCGTCTATCCTCGGCCCTGGGGGCTGTTCTCGGTCCCCATCGTTTACTCGCAGGCCACTCTGCAGGCCCATACCACGGCTGGCTCCGGCTGGGCAGGGCAGGATACGTCGATCCCTGACCCGCGGATCCTGAACCGTCTGCTGGCCCAGGCACAGCAGGACGATGCTGCGGCCGCTGCTCGCAAGCAGCCGACCGCCGAAGAATTCCCGGCAGCACACGCCGAACAGCGGCAGGTCACGGCAGCGGAACGCATCGATTCTCTGCGACTGGTCTCTCAGGGTGATGATGCCTTTCGCCGCGCTGACTATGCGACTGCTGCCACCAATTACCACGCCGCAATGCGACTGACTCCGGATCAGCACACCGTCTGGTTGCGGGAAGTGCATCTGAATATTGCTCAGGGACAATACGAACGTGCGGTAGCCTGCCTGAAGACTGGCCTCGCACTTTCCGGTGCCGTGCAACCCGTGCGACTCAGCGCAGGTTCGCTTTACGGCAGCGACGATGCTCCCGAACTGCAACAGTCCTCACAGCGACTCTGGCAGTGGCTGACCGACCGACCGCAGTCTGCGGATCGCCTGCTGCTGATGGCCGCTTTTGAACTGTTGCAGTCGCATGACACTGTCAGCAGCGAACTGATCACTCAGGCTGAACAGCAGGGTGGATCAGCGGTCTGCTGTGCAGCACTGCGACAGCAACTGACACCAACGCCACCGGCCAGCAATCCGGAACCGGCTGCGACCACCAACATCGCAGGCAACGCCGACAACGTGACTGCTCCAGCCACCGCACAAAAGACAACCGCTGAAGTTTCGACCGGCATTGTGCTGAAGGGTCGCCGGCAACGGAAACTGTCACCCGAATAATCCGGCCCCCACTGCTCCTGCGGCTCTCTCTCTGCAGTCGCTCACAATCACGGGGCACGGGAAACTGAATCCACCACCGGTGCAGAAGCCGATCACTTCTGAGGCTCCGGTGATGGAGTGGTTTCATAAAGTTTCCCGGCAGGTGACAGCAGCAGGGCGGGCAGCAGCAACAGATCGCCTGCCAGTGCCAGTGCCAGCAGAAATGCCATCAGCACCGCAAACCTGCTGGTGGGTACAAAATCACTGAAAGCAAACACCAACAGACCAATTCCGCAGGAGACGGAGGTCTGAATCATAGCCGGACCGCAGTCGAGGTATGTGGCCAGCACAGCCGAGCGTCGAGTTGCTCCGGGCTGCTGCAGTTCACGGCGAAAGAACGTCAGAAAGTGCAGCGTGTCGTCGACTGCAATTCCGAGTGCGATACTGGCGGTCATGACCGAGCCGATGTCCATCGGTACGGCCAGCAGACCCATCAGCCCGAAAGCAGTGACAATCGGAAATACATTCGAAGCCATCGCCAGAATTCCATTCAGAATTCCGGCCTGTACAAGAGTCATGGTCAGAGTAATCACGGCGAGGGCAGACATCAGGCTGTTGAACAGATCGCTGAGCAGTTGCCCCTGGATCTGATGCACCAGCGGCATAATGCCGGATGTGGAAAGGGAAATCTGGTGGCGTGCCTGTACCGGGGCCTGCTCAAGAGGTTCCTGCAGAGCCTGTTCCATCTGCTTCAGCACCTCTCCGTAATCCAGCGGTGCCAGTGCACTGACGCGAGCTGTCAATCGCCAGATATCACCCTCGGAAGTCGTTCGCAGCAGCGCAGCCTGTTCAAACTGCGGTCGGGCCATCCGAATGCCCTTATTCACGAGTGAGGCCTGAATGCTGCGTGACAGCCCCGGCATCCGCGGAGGATCGGGAAACAGTGTCAGCGCAGACATCACTGCCTTCACGGTCGGCTGCTGACGCAGTACGCGATCCACCTTCCACAGCAGATCCATGCGCTGACGATCATTGAGTCGGCAGTCCGGGCTGAACTGCAGCAGGACTTCGATTGGCACCAGCGCGCCGATTCTGTCCTCCAGCCACGCATAATCCCGCATGATCCGACTGTCCGGCTCATAGAGAGTTTCAATCCGCACGGATGTCTTCAGGTCCGGTAATCCGACTGCAGCCAGTGCCATCAGACCGAACAGGATCAGCAGGGATACGAAGTTGTATCTGCAGAGCAGGGCTGTCAGTGCGGACCATGCTCCGCCTGCCTGCCCATGCTGCGGCGATGGGCCATCCATCTGAGCATCTGCTGGCACGCGTTTTCGTCCCAGCAGCATCATCGAGCAGGGAATGGCTGTCAGCACAGAAGCCGCCGTACACAATACACCCACCGTTCCATAAATTCCGAACAGGCGGATCGGCAACAGTCCGCTGACCAGCAGAGACGCCGTGCCCATCGCGGTCGTTCCCAGCGACAGCATGCTGGGCAGCCAGCCGCGGCGAAAACATTCCACGGCTGCCTGCCGCGGCTCCATCGTCCGCAGTGCGTTCAGGTAATAGTTCATCAGATGAATACCACCCGAAACCGCCAGCACCTGCACCAGCGGCGGCAGTATGATCAGCAGTGCACTCAACCGTTCTCCGCTGTAGTAGATCACGGCCAGAATCAGCCCCTGACAGAAACAGGCCGTCAGGAACACAACGAGAGCTGCGGTTACGGATTTCAGCGACAACAGACAAATGACCAGTATCACAATGGTGGATGGCAGCGCAAACCTGGTCAGTGAACGGTGGCTGGACTCATCGACGGTGAGTCCATCAATCACCGGGCCTGCCAGTTTCAGATCATCAACCTGCGTGCCGCAGACTTCCGCCACCACCTCGCAGATGCGTGGCACCAGTTTCGCGCGCAGGGCCAGTCCGGCAGAATTCAGAGTCACAATCACAGACGTGAGTCGACCATCCTTACCGATCAGCAGTCCCTGCAGTCGCTGCACAGCCTGTGTTTCCGTAAGCTGCATCATGGCCGGGGAAAACAGACCTCCAGCATCCGCCTCAACCGCTGCCTCAGACGACTCAGACGGATTCCCGGCGCCGACCTCAATCGCACCAACCGGCGTCCCGGATGTCGCCAACTGCTGACCTGTCAGTGCCAGCAGAGTTTCCCGTCCACAGGCCACAGAGTGGAAATACGAGTTGCCCTCAGCATCGCTGAATTCCGCATCCGTTCGCAGTCGCTGTACGGCCGCATCAAGCCGCGGATCCGTCCACCAGCACTCAGGCCAGCTGATCACAACCGCATCACCGGGTCCGAACTGTTCCGAGAAATGGTCGTACACCTGCCTTTCGGCAAACCGTTCATCCACCCAGTCAATCGGCGAATTGTTGCTGGCTTCCAGCGCCCGCACTGCCCCGTAAACAATCAGCGGCAGACTGATCAGCAGATACAGAATCAGCAGTCGGATACGAGCCTGAATCTGCTGCATGGTGCGGTCCGTACAGGAGGAGGATCAGAAACGCCGACGTGCCAGCGGACCTGCAGGCATGCCCGGATATCCCGGTACTCGCAGCATGTAGTCCGCATACGATTGTCCCAGATAGTGCAGCAGTCGCCGATCCTTCAGCACGCTGCCGGAGAAAATATAGACAGTCCAGACCCCCGTGAGAACTGCATGGTCCAGAGTCATCACTGGAGTGAACCAGATCAGCCCCAGAAAACTGAGGTAAACGGGGTGTCGCAGCAGTTGATAAGCGCCGGCAGACTGAAACGCTCGTCGCGGCATCCGCTGACCCCGATACCAGTGCAGCCACTGCGTCCAGCCGGTCTGATAACCCAGCCCCGTCAGGCTGATACTGTACAGCAGGGCAAGCCATGACCCATAAAAGCCAGCCAGCATCAGCCCGGCAGGCAGCCCGGTAAGATCCCAAAGCACCTGATCGGTCGACTTCCAGAAACGGAATATCAGCAGCAGACCAAGACAGGTGCAGACGCAGAAAAATGCGCCGTGCATTTCACCAGGAAACCAGCGTCGGAAAAACTCACGAAATCGCGGATGCAGCAGAACACTGTGAGGCACAGCAAACTGCACAGCCAGCAGCAGATCCGTCCAGAGCCAGCCGGACGCCGGACGACTGATCCCATAACGCAGGAAGGAAAACAGGAACACGACCGTCAGAGCAAACAGCGCCTGAGTCCCCACGCCGAACCCTACGCCCGCCAGTCGTCGCCACGTCAATGGTACCGTCACAGTACCACCCGCCGTCCCCGCTGCAGACGGTAGTGAGACCGATGTCATGGCTGTCGCTCCGCGATGAAACAGCCGTACTTCATGGCTCCGGTGTTGTAGGCATCCAGCAGCGTCTGAAAGCGATCGATGAAGATCAGTTGATCCGGATCAATCCATGACGCCAGCCTGCGGATTCCCAGTTTCTGACAGCGATCTCGGCAGATTTCCCACGTCCTCGAGACTCGCGATGTCCAGTCCTGCACGGACGTCATACGTAACCCCGCATCCGTCATCCAGCCACAATAGTCGCGTTCAGAACCCAGTGAGGGGCAAAAGAATCCTTCACAAACGTCGTAGACCGCTTTTTCCGCTGCCGAGCTGAGCGGATCATCACCGGCCAGCCACGCACAGATCGCCATGCGCCCCCCCGGCTTCAACCAGCCCGCTGCCCGTTTGAAAAACGCTGGTTTGTCAAACAGATGCTCGGTGCACTCCACACTCCAGACAACATCCAGCGAACCCGGGTCGAACTGCGTCGTCTCGGCATCCTGACAAAGAAATGAAGCCCGCCCGGAAACGCCACCGAGCATGGCTGCACAGGTGGCCCAGCGACGCTGAAACGGGCTGAGCGTCACACCGGTCACAGTGCAGCCCTGATGTTTCGCAAGGTGCACCGACGAACCACCCATGCCACAGCCAATGTCTGCGATCCGCTCACCGCCCTGAATACCGGCAGCGAGGGCAAGGCGTTCCGTCAGTTGCTGGGCCGCCACCTGAGGTGCTTCATTCGCTTCCCAGTAACCATGATGTATATGTCGCCCCCACAACAACCAGTAGAACAGCGTGGAAATGTTGTAGTGCTGGCGAATGACATCTTTACGCACATCGGGACAGGAAATCATTCAGCCGTTCCCCGGTTCTGAAGGATCGAGGAAAGCGGTCAGCGGGATTCCGTGGTCGCAGCTGTCGTCGCGGAACTCAGCCACAGATCCCCATGAATTGTCAGTCGGTCAGCCACACCAACTGCTCCGAAAGCTTTCGAATAGGGTCGAATTCCATAGGTCGTCTGCAGGATTGTGAAGGCTCCACGCAGGTGCGTGCGACCGTCCTTTTCTTCCACTGTGACGCGAATTCGCAGTGGTGCAGTACGTCCATGCAGAGTGAATTTGCCCGACAGTTCGTACTGCGGCAGGCCCTGTGGCCCACCCTTGCTGGCCGCCACGACAGGCTGCGCTGATTCAATCTCAAATACCGCCGTCGGGTGACGCTGCACGTCCAGCACCGCCGCTCCCTTCATGTTGTCGTTCACCTGTTTGCGCGTTCCGGCATCAGTGGAACCCTTCAGGCCAACGTAACGACGGGCCGCATCAGTGTCCGCATCAAACGACTGCATGTTGAACTCAAGACGACCTGCTGATTCCGCCGCACCCAGAGTCACCTGACCACTTTTCAGTCGGCCCTCTACGCCGTGATCATGCCCGAGTCCCGTTTTGCCCACAAAAACGTAAACCCGGCTGGTCTGCAGGTCCACATTCCCCTGCTCATCCGGACCACCGCCGGCTGCAAACACCTGACAGGCCAGTTGTGACAGCAGCAAACAGACGAACTGAGCGAACTTCACTGACCACCCGGTCATCGGAGAACTCCATGTGAATCATTCAACAAGCGGCGGTTTTTCCCTGCTGCAGTCTCTGAGACTCGCTGGTTTCCGGATAGACCAGGACGCTAAACACCAGTTTATTTCCATGAATCGATACCGTTCGGGTGAGTTTTGAACCGCTGCTGCCATAGATTCACAAACCTGCGAAGATTCACAGTGCTCAGCAGTTCGAACTGCTGCTGCTGGATGTTCAGAATGCAGGACCTGCCCTTGCTGCGCACTTTCTCACACACTCTTCTGCGGCGTCGCCGCCAGCCCGAACTGATGGACAGTCCGGATCTGGTGCAGTCTCTGCACGATCAGGCACTGGCCGGTCTGCGGCGGATCAACCGCTGGAGCCGCACCGGAGCAGCGCTCTGGAGCGGTCTCAGCAACCTGACCGTTCAGTTGTCCGCACAGCAGGAACTGACCATTCTGGACATCGCGTGCGGCAGCGGTGACCAGGCGATCTGGCTGGCCCGCCGACTGCAGCAGCATGGCGTTCGCCATCGGATCCACGGAGTGGATATCAGCGGCACAGCGGTTGCCACTGCCGGTCAGCAGGCCGCCGAGGCTGGCACAGCAACCGTCACCTTTCATCAGTGCGATGTGCTGCACGACCCATTTCCGCTGCCACAGTACGACGTGGTGATGAACAGCCTGTTCCTGCATCATCTGGACGAGCCACAGGTGGTCCGCGTACTGCAGCGAATGGCCGCTGCCGCTCGACAGCGGATCATCATTGATGACCTCCGCAGAACACGACTGGGCTATTTTCTTGCGTGGACGGGGTGCCGACTGCTGAGCCGCAGTCCCATAGTGCATTTTGATGGCCCGGTGTCAGTGGAGGGGGCATTCACAGACGCGGAAATTCTGCAGCTTGCCGCACAGGCCGGACTGCAGTCGGCCCGCCTGCAGCGACACTGGCCACAGCGGTTTCTCCTGACCTGGCAGCCGAACAGGACCGTCAATCATGCATGACAGTCCGGCCGCCTTGCAGGCAGGTTCAGAAACCTGGGATGTCGTGATCATCGGAGCTGGTCCGGCCGGCAGTCTGGCGGCAGTGCTGCTGGCCCGCGCCGGGCAGCGCGTGCTGTTACTGGAGCGGCAGAAGTTCCCGCGAGCCAAAGTCTGCGGTTGCTGCCTGAATCAGCGTGCTCAGCAGCTGCTGCAGCATGCTGACCTGCTGCGGGGGCTGCAGGCCCTGCAACCCGTCATGACACAACAGATGAACCTGCACTTCAATCAGCAGACACTGCCCATCTCCATGCCTGGCGGCCTTGCCATCTCACGTCGTGCGATGGATTCGTGGCTGGCCGGTGAAGCAGTGACTGCAGGTGCCACGTTTCTCGATGAATGCTGCGCTGAAGTCCTGCCCGAAAGCTGTGATGCGGACGGGGCAGCCACGACAGACTTACCCGAGTTTCGCAGAGTGCGGATCCTCAGTCCCCGCGGCACCAGTGTGGCAACGGCCCGGGTCGTGCTGGTGTGTGACGGGCTGGGACATTCATCGCTGGCGGATATCCCGGGATTTTCATCGCGTCCTCAGACCGGTGCTCGGATCGGCCTTGGAGCTGTGCTGAGTGCTGCAGAATCTGCGAACTGGTTTTTACCCGGTGAAATCCTGATGGCAGCGGATACAGGCGGGTACTGCGGAGCCGTGCGGACGGAAGACGGCAGTGTGAATCTGGCTGCGGCAGTGGACTCAGCGGCGATACCGGCTGCTGGCGGTCCGCGGCAGTGTCTGCAGAGAATTTTTGCAGCGGCAGGAGTCCGGGTGCCGGAGGCGATGGGCAGCGTGCAGGTCCGTGGCACGGTGCCGTTGACTCGCAGATCCACCCGTCTCACCGGACATCGGCTGCTGCTGCTGGGTGATGCAACGGGATATGTCGAACCATTTACGGGTGAGGGCATGGCGTGGGCACTGACTGCGGCAACACTGGCTGCACCGCTGGCCCGCAGCGGGCTTGTCTCCGGCTGGAGCACAGTACTGCAGCAGCAGTATGAGCGACAGTTGCGTGATGCTGTCGTGCGTGAGCAGACGGTGTGTCGTATGCTGTCCGGGATTCTGAGCCGTCCATGGCTTCTGAGACTTTCGTTTGCAGCGGCCAGCATGGTGCCGGCAGCTGCGGGTGCCCTTGTGCGTCGAGTGAATCGCGTGCCAATTTCCCTGGAAAGAAGCTGATGACTGGTCTGGAAATCGCTGGAATTGGCACGGCACTGCCTGCACACAGTATTTCGCAGCAGGCGGCCTCCGTGTTTGCCGCTTCCTGCGTAAAATCGGAAGGGGAAGAGCAGCGAAATCTGCCCGCCCTGATTCAGGCACTCTACCGTCGCGCGGGTGTCAGACAGCGACACAGCGTGCTGCTGGAATCTTCGTCGGACGGCGAAGCCACTGCCGAACGGTTTTATCGCTTCGCAGCCACCGCCGGTGACCGTGGCCCTTCGACGGCAGAACGCATGCTGCGGTATGAGCAGGAAGCCCCACCACTGGCCGCTCAGGCGGCCACGGCGGCCATCGAACAGTCCGGCATCAGTCCTCAGCAGATCACACACCTGATCACGGTCTCCTGCAGTGGTTTCAGTGCACCGGGTTTCGATCTGCTGCTGATTGAACAGCTGGGCCTGCCCGCTGCCGTGGCACGCACACATGTAGGATTCATGGGCTGCCATGGAGCACTGAACGGTCTGCGGGTGGCTCACGCATTCGCTGCGGCAGACCCGTCAGCCGTTGTTCTTGTGTGTGCCGTTGAGCTGTGCACGCTGCATCACCAGTACGGCTGGGACCCGCAGAAGATTGTGGCCAACTCGCTGTTTGCTGATGGCGCTGCCGCCGTGGTCGGGCGTGCTGCCGAGGTCACAACACAGTCGGCGGGCAAAACGGTATCCAGTGCCCCCCGGACTATCGTCGGCAGTGCCTCCCAGGTGATTCCCGGTACGCGGGACATGATGACCTGGAATATCCGCGATGCGGGGTTTGAGATGACGCTGTCTCCCGAGGTTCCGCGGATCATCACGGAACACCTGCCAAGTGCCCTCGCGGCCTTTCTGGACCGTCATCGTCTGCAAATCTCCGATATTCCGTCGTGGGGCATACACCCTGGTGGTCCGCGGATTCTTGCGGCGGCGGCCGAGGCCATCGGACTGACCGAACAGCAACTGGAGCCTTCGCTGGGGATCCTGCAACGCTGCGGGAACATGAGTTCCCCGACGGTCCTGTTCATTCTGCAGGAACATCTTCGCCGGAATGCGACAGGCCCCTGCGTGCTGCTGGGATTCGGCCCGGGATTGAATGTCGAAATGTGCCTGTTGCGCTGATTCCTGCTGCTTTGCAGGACAATCCATCCAAGTCGCAACAGAGCACTGCTGACCGCCTTGCCAAAACACAAAAAAACAGCAAGAATCTGCGGTTTGCCGACTTTTGATCCGGCTGGTGGCTTCCCGACTTTTTGATCTGAACCTGATTCGATGTCCACAACCGACTCCCCCGGAGATTCCCGTCAAACTCCAGAACAGCGTCTGCAGCAGGTGAACGCCCTCCGCTGGCAGAAGTTTCCCGTTCTCGATGACGGTTTCGTCTGCCTTGTCGATGTCATGGGCGACGACAGCAGCGTTGTTCAGGCGGCACGTGTCAGCTACGGCGAAGGCACTCGCAGGGTCAGCGATGACCGCACCCTGATTCGCTATCTGCTGCGACACCGACACACGACACCATTTGAGATGGCAGAGATCAAGTTTCTGGTGCGAGTTCCGATGGACTGCTGGCGGCAGTGGGTGCGTCACCGCACGGCCAACATCAACGAATACAGCACGCGTTATTCACTGGCCATCGACGCTGCTCAGACGACGTCCGCTGAAGAGTGGCGAACTCAGGCTGAGACCAATCGGCAGGGCAGCGGTGATCCATTGCCAGCGGAACTCGGACAGCGTCTGACAGCCGAAGAGAAGCAGTTGCAGGATCAATTGCGCGGCGTTTACCAGAGTCGAATTGAAACCGGTGTCGCCCGCGAACAGGCTCGGAAGGATCTGCCCCTTTCCACCTACACCGAAGCCTACTGGAAGATTGATCTGCACAATCTGCTGCACTTCCTCGCTCTCCGCATGGACAGTCATGCTCAACTGGAGATTCGGCAGTACGCCACGGCCATTGGCCAGCAGATTGTGGCACCGCTGTTTCCGATGGTGTGGGAAGCGTTTCTCGATTACCGCATGAATTCCGCCACGCTGACGCGACTGGACATCGGCGTAATTCAAAGACTGATGGCTGAAGCGGCTCGCCAGAACGCCGCTCCGCCATACACTGACGCCGCCTTTATGGCTGCTCAGGACCCGGCGTGGCAGGGTCTGTCCCGCAGCCGTGAGCGCGACGAATGTCGTCAGCGTCTGCAGCAGTTTGGAATTCTTGAATCCTGATTGGCCTAACCGTGGTGCAGTTACTGCCGTTTTGCGGCTGGCGATATGACCTTTCCCAGGTTGGCGCACTGTCCGATGTGATTGTCCCGGCGGGCAGTGCCCTGACGGAAGATCAGCAACACGACCTGTATCGTCTGCACCCCTGCAATGCCGTCCGACTGACGCACAATCGGACTGAACCGGACGATACGGGAATGATCGCTCCGGCGAAGCGTGCGGATGAGTTTTTCCGCCTGTGGCGTCGCGAGGGTATCCTGATTCGCGACCATGCGGCTGCGTGGTATGTCCTGCAGACGCTGGCACCGGGGCAGGGAGATACCGCGGTACGCTGGGGCCTTCTGGGGCTGCTGCCGCTGGAAAATGCAACAGAAAAGCCCCATAACGCAGCAGCAACTCAACCCTCATCACCACAGGAAATTGCCCGTCTGCTGCAACTGCAGACTACCTGTCGTGCCGACTTTGCCCCTGTCTGCCTGTTTGCCGAAGACGATGTGGCTGCGGACGAATCGCTGGAGGAACTACTGCAGCGACTGACCCGCCCGATTACTCCGACAGAATGCTGGCTGGACTCGGGAATTCGTCATCGTCTGTGGACTGTCACGGCACCCGCAGCAATTGCTGCTGTTTCGCAGCGACTTGAGCAGATGCAACTGTCACTGTTTGACGGTGCCGCAGCCTTCCAGGCGTCAGCCCGGTTGCTCAGTACGATTCGATCCACCGGTGAATCCGGCGGGATTGAACATCCGGCAGCTCGGCGGCTGGCCTGCCTGCTGCCCACAGAAAACCTGCAAACCTGTTTCCTGCCTCGCATTCATCGTTTCGACGGCCTTGAATTTTCCGGGCCGCAGCTGCGTTCTGCCGCAGAACATATCCCGGGCCTGCTGTGTCAGTATGTCGGCAGTGAATCGTTCGCTCTCATCGATGCCCTCGAACTGGCGGGACTCAATTCGGACCAGCCCTGCCTCGCAATCGGCACCAGTGATGGGGAATGGCAGTTGCTGTCCGCGCCGGCACGCTGCCGTACGCTGCAGCAGTTACGAGACCTGACCGCACAGGACCTGCTGAAGACCCACTGGAGCAAAGCCGCCGAACAGCCCGTGTCTGCTCCGCTGCAGCCGGACAACGACTACAAACGCGCGGTCGCCGGCAGCGTCCTGCTGGCAACACAGGTTTCAACTTCCGGAGAACCCGGGATTTCCGGATTGCCCTGTGCCATCCCGCAGTATTCGGAACTGGACCTTCAGCTGTGGCCTCCGGTGCCTGCTGGACTGGTCTTCTCGGCTCATTCTGACCGCGTCGATTCGGTCCCGGGATCTTCGTTGTAATCAACCAGCAGCCGTATGAAATCCTCGCTCAGTCCGGCTTCACGACGGGCGTCAGCCTGAAACAGCTGACCGCGGGCTTTGGATGGTCTGATCGGCCAGTGCAGCGATCTGGTCCACGCTTCCCAGTCTGAAAGCTCTGGCTGTTTCCACCGCCGCAGCCACACCAGGCCGAACTCCACATGCCGGATTTCATCGCGATGAATGGCTCGCATGATGGCGGCGCTGCGGCGATCACCCACAGCCATGAAGCTCTGCTCAAATTCCACAGTGTGATCCAGATTGGCTCCCTCAAACACCAGCGGCAGCCCGGCCACATATTCGAGAGGTGTGGTGTACAGCAGCGCTTTCTGCCAGATCCACGAATTGACGGGACGACTGCCAAAGCTGAGTCCCAGCTCGTGACATCGCTGAGCATGCAGGCGGGTATGTCGTTGCTCATCAAACATGATGCGCGCGAGCCCACTGCGGAATTCGGCCGGAGCATCCGGGAATGCCAGCAGCACCATCGCCATCACTTCCAGAGCCTGCAGTTCATGGTTCGCCATAATGTGGTGTGCCACAGCACGGCGCGCAGGATCACGAAAGGAATTTCCGCGAGGCATAGCGGGCGCCGACCGACGTTCAGCAAACTGCAGCTCGGCCGGACGCCCCGGAACCTGCACTCGAATCGCTGGCCCTGGCGAATCATCGGTCAGCGACTCACCGGGTCGCAGCAGCTTCAGCGACAGATCGGTTGATAACAGCACCTGCTCAGCAAACTGCCGCAGTTCCATAGGCTCACCGGGAATGATCAAGAAGCCACGCGAACAGCCCCTTGGCCAGATGCAGCCGGTTTTCGGCCTGATCAAAAACGATGCTGCGAGGACTATCCATGACGTCATCTGTCACTTCCAGTCCGCGTTTCGCCGGCAGATCATGCATGAACAGAGCCGCAGCGGGAGCCGCCTGCATCAGTGCGGCATTCACCTGGAAACCGGCAAACGCCCGCCGACGACGCTCGGCGTCCGCTTCCTGACCCATGCTGGCCCAGACATCCGTGTAGATAATGTCAGCCGTTCGGACAGCCTGCACGGGATCATGAACAACAGCCGTCCGGTGCTGTGGATAACGGGACGTCAGCAATGACATGAACTGAGCCGTGAATTCAAAACCGGCAGGGGCTGCCAGTGTCAGCTGCATGCCCGTCATGGCCGCAGCGAGTGCGAGGGACATCGAGACATTGTTGCCGTCACCCACAAAGACGAGATGCTGTCCGGACAGTTGTCCACGATGCTCACGAATTGTCAGCAGGTCGGTCAAAGCCTGACAGGGGTGACGGTCGTCCGAAAGTCCGTTGATGACGGGGCATGAAGAGTACCTGGCGAAGTCTTCAATCAACTGCTGCGAAAAGGTCCGCATCGTGATGATATCCGCGAAGGAACTGATGACCTTCGCGACGTCGGACAGACTTTCCCGTCCGTTCAGTCCGGCTTCAGCCGTGGTCTGAAAAATTCCGGCTCCGCCAAGATGAATCATGGCGGCCTCAAAGCTGTTGCGAGTCCGGAGGGATGGTTTTTCAAACAACTGGACAAGCACACGCCCCGGGAACAGCTGCGGCCGATGGCCGCGACGCAGCTCCTGTTTCAGTTCTTCCGCACGATTCAGAACCTGCAGGAGTTCGTCCGGGGTCAGATCAAGCAACGATGTCAGATGTTTCATAGCGCCGACGCTGTTGGAAATGCGATTTGCCAAAACGCCATTCTTGCAGGTTCCTGAGGCAGATTTAAGGGAAATCGCTGGATTTTTACGCAAAGTTCACGTCTGTGAATCTAACCTACACCGGTCACCGAACACGGTCAGGGACGTCTGATGAAGTGCGCTGCATAACTGCGCACCTCCTGACCATTCAATACGTGAAAAATACGCAGTTTTTCTATGGTTTCCGCCCCGAATTTTGCCAGCGGCACATGCACGATCTTCTTCCGAAAACGCGATGCCAGACGTCGCCAGCCGGGTCCCGGTGGAGCATGACTGAGCAGAGCCACGTGCTTTTCCCGCGAATAATGCAACCCGGCAGCCAGCAGACGCTCCTCCAGAGTATCAGCAAAGTCAAACCGCGGATCATGCCAGATGTCAGGGACCGGCCGCGGCGGAAACAGAAACATCGCTCCACCATACCGCGATACCGCGATTCCCGGCCCTGCCATCTCTGACAGAAAATTGGTCGCAAACAGAGACAGTGTCGATTCGTCCTGATGCTCGGCATGCCACGTGATACGCCACGGATACTGCCGCGGATCCGCAGGACTGTCAAACAGCATAATCACACAGTCAATACGACCGGAAGCCGGCGGAAATACTCGAACATACAGATCACCCGTATGCCAATTCCGCAGCGTTTCGCGAATGTCGAGGCCGTCTTTCATGCTGGCCGAGAATTTTTCAGTGCGTGCAAGGTCATTGCCGATCAGATCGAGAGCCACATCCCTGACATGCGTGCGAAATCTCTCGATCGACTCGTCCTCAGGAGGCCAGCTGCACTGGCCATACGGATTCCAGGATTTCTGCCAGCGGAATGTGCTCCGCAGGTCAGGGCGAGTATTCAACTGGCAACTGCGCCAGACCATCGGCTGCCCCGGCAGGCGACTGACCGCATTCAGCTCAGTCCCGTCCGGCAGCATCACCCGCCCCACACCAAAGCGAATCACCGGCTGATCATCTTCGACAGCCCACGGATACTGCCGCGCTGTCTCGGCCACGTGAACCGCAAACTGATCACCTGCCGTCTGCTTCGATGAAATCACCAGAGTGTACAGATCGGGTGCAAAACGGCGTTCAATCAGCGACAGGTTGCGAGCATACTTGAGGGTGCGTGAAAGCAGGCTGGGAGTGATGCGACGAGCACGAGTACCAAACTCAGTCTTGTAGGCATCGCGAGCATGCAGCAGCAGGGACTTGACCCCGTCGATCGACAGATTCTCGTCGTCGTCCAGCCGGACTCGCGCCTGCTCATACAAACCTGTAATGAACGGCAGCTCACCCAGCATGAAAATCATCGAACGACTGTCAACCGCAAACGTCTCCGCCTCCGCCTCTGACCACTCCGGCTGCTCAACCTGCTGCAGTCCCTCCTGAAAGGCCTCCCGCAACCAAGGCCAGTCCGGCAGACTGCACAGACACAGTACCGCAGAATACTGCTGGGAAAGTCGCTGCAGTCGTCCAGCCATCCACCGCAGATGCTGCCACGTCTCGGCCGATTCCGGACGCTGCAGTGTCGGCAGAACTGCCGCTGCAAAACGCTCGGCTGAAACACGCTTCAGCGCCCACGGATCCGGCAGCACAACCCCGCTGGACAGATAGTCGTCAGACTCGATATCGATAAACACCCGCGGGATACGCTCGTGGCGAGCAATCCGGATGGCAGAAATCACCGGCTGACAGGGATCAATCGGCACGTAACTGGCCGTCTGCCGGGGATCATCAGAATCCGTCTGACTGAAATCCGTCAGCGGCTGCCGCTGCAGGACCGCAGAAATTCTCGGCAGACATTCCACAGCCTGCTCAACCTCGGCCTGAAACGACGGCGGTAATGGCACAGCCAGACAGTCAAACCTGCGACTGAGCATCAGCCGGCGGACTTCCACAGCACTGTCACCACTGCCGTGCACAACAGGATACAACGTGATGTTGCGGCCCAGCCGAAAGACTTCAGATTCACCGTTCATGCGAACTTTCACAGAAATCACACTGGAATTCCCTGCGGAATTCCAGATCCTACGCAGCTACTGTCAGTAAGGGAAGCGCCCTGCACATCGCAGAGCCCCGCATTTTCAGAACCGCGTAACCCCACACACACCCGCAGAATTCCATGACGACATACCGAGATCTGCTGGAACAACTCCGCCGCGCCTTTCCACAGCCCGTTTCCGATCAGGAACACGATGCGTGGTTCGTATTCTCGATTCTGCGCGCCATCGATCGAGTCGATACGCTGAAATCCCAGCGACCCATCCTCGGCGAACCCCGAAAAATCGACTTCTCTCAGGCCGTCCACGCCCGACTTCAGGAAGATCCGCAGTCCGTGGAAGCCGTCTCTCGAGACCTCGTTGATCACCTGTCCGGACTGTTCATCTACGGCCACCCGCGATCGCAGATCAACGTTCAGCCACCACCCTGCATTCCCGGAATCCTCGGCACTCTGCTGCCAGCCATCTACAACCCCAACCTGTGCAGTGAAGCCTCCGGACGCGGAGTCGCCCTCGCCGAAGCAGAAGCCATCACCATCACCGCTGAACTGCTGGGATGCAATCCGGATCAGGCCGGCGGAGTCTTCACGTTCGGAGGCACTGGCACGCTGCTCTACGCCCTGCGACTGGGAATTGAAAAAGCTGTCCCCGGCTCACTGCATTCCGGGATCACCGGACAGCCGCCCGTTGTCGTCTGCTCCGACCAGGCACACTACGCCGTCAGTACGGCCGCCGCATGGCTGGGACTGGGAATGGAACAGGTCGTCGTCATCCCCAGCTCGCCCAACAATGAAATCCGCACCTGCCTGCTGGAGAGCGAATTGAGACGATTGCTCAGCGAAGGTCGGCGTATCGCGGCAATCGTCGCCACCATGGGCACGACAGATGCCTTCGGACTGGATGCACTTGACCAGATTCGCGAACTCCGGGATCAACTGGCCCACGAATTCACACTCGACTATCTGCCCCACATTCACGCCGATGCCGTCATCGGCTGGGCATGGAGCGTGTTCCGGGAGTATGACTTCACCTCCAACCCGCTGCAGTTCCCCGATCGCACACTGCGTTCACTGGCCGGCACCATTCGGCGCATCAGACACCTGCACCTCGCCGACTCCATCGGCGTTGATTATCACAAAACCGGCTTCGCCCCCTACATCAGCAGTGCCTTCATCAGCTCCAGCGCAGCCGATCTGAAACTGATCACACGCGATCAGTCAGCAACTCCCTACCTGTTTCAGTCAGGTGACTACAATCCAGGTCGATTCACGCTGGAAACCAGTCGATCCGGCAGTGGTCCCATGGCCGCACTGGCCGCACTGCGGCTGTTCGGAAAAAGCGGTCTGCGAAGCCTGCTGGGGCACCTTGTCACCATGGCCGAATCTCTGCGAAATCGCCTGACTGCCCACTCCGCCATCAGTGTCATGAATCCGGAAAACTTCGGCCCTGTCACCCTGTTCCGCGTGTATCCCGATGATGTTGACACATTCGAAATGCCACGTCTGGAACAGACCCGCGCCGACTGCGCGGAACACCTGCAGCGACACAACGACTACAACCGACGATTGTATCAGCTGATGTATGCCGAAGCACTGCAGGGCGACGGGGTCGTCATTTCGATGACCGACAGATTCCGCGTTACCGACTACGGACAACCCGTGGTGGCACTGAAGTCCTACATCATGAGCCCGTTCTCGGACCAGCAGTACGTGCAGACTGTGCTCGATTCCATCGAGCGCGCCCGACAGCAATTGCGCTGACCACCGGAACATTTACAAAACCAAACGGAAACCGGCGGTTCTCACCGCCGGTCGTTCAGTCGATCATTTCGTGGTACCAGCCGCAGCCAGCTCCTGCAATGCCCGCCGATAGTCCGTCGGCATGACTCGCTGAAACAGCGGCAGGGATCTGCTCCACGTGTCAAGGATGTGCCGCGCCACGGTGGATCCGGTGTAACGGTAGTGGTTCTCAATCAGCGTTCGCAGCTCAGCTTCGTCCGCTTCATCAGTCACACGCTCCAGCTCAACCATTTCCAGATTGCAGTTTGTCAGGAAACGGTCCTGCGGGTCGTACACCCACGCCACACCACCCGACATGCCAGCCGCAAAGTTGCGTCCGGTCGGTCCCAGCACGACCGCTCGACCACCCGTCATGTACTCAAGACCGTGGTCACCCACGCCCTCGATAACAGCCGTGGCCCCGGAATTACGCACACAGAACCGCTCAGCCGCCACTCCGCGAAAATACGCTTCACCGGACGTTGCTCCGTACAGAGCCACATTCCCGATCAGCACATTCTTCTCTGCAGCAAAGCCAGCCTGCTTCGGCGGGTAAATGATCAATCGACCACCGGACAAGCCCTTGCCCGCATAGTCATTCGCATCACCCTCGATCTCCAGCGTCACACCCTGCGCCAGCCATGCACCCACACTCTGACCGGCAGATCCCACCGCGCGGATGTGAATTGTGTCCGCAGGCAGACCATCTGCACCGGCGGCACGACTGACTTCGTTACTCAGAATCGTACCGAAGGCCCGGTCGATGTTGCGAATCGTCGTGTCGATCCGCACCGGCTTGCGCTGCTCAAGCGCCGGACGACACTGCTCAAGCAGCTCCATGTCCCGCACACCGCTCAATGCATGATCCTGATCGATGGTGCACCACGTCTGCACGCCCGGATGCGGCTTCCTGGCAGGAGTCAGCACCGGAGTCAGATCCAGATACTTCGCCTTCCAGTGCGTCACACTTTCATCCAGTTCCAGCATATCCACCCGACCAACCATTTCGTTGATCGTACGGAAACCCAGCTCGGCCATGATTTCCCGAGTCTCCTCGGCCACCATGAACAGATAATTCACGACGTGCTCAGGCTTACCCTGGAATTTTTTTCGCAGGACGGGGTCCTGAGTCGCAATGCCGACAGGACAGGTATTCAGGTGACATTTGCGCATCATGATGCAGCCCAGAGTAATCAGAGGTGCCGTCGCAAAACCAAACTCCTCTGCACCCAGCAGTGCCGCAATCGCCACATCTCGGCCGGTCTTCAACTGACCGTCAGTCTGCAGCCGCACTCGACTGCGCAGATCATTCATCACGAGTGTCTGATGAGTCTCAGCGAGCCCCAGTTCCCACGGCAGACCAGCATGCTTGATGCTGGTCAGTGGCGACGCACCGGTGCCTCCTTCAAATCCGGAAATCAGAATGTTGTCGGCATGCCCCTTGGCCACGCCGGCAGCAATCGTCCCGACGCCCACCTCAGATACCAGCTTGACACTGATCCGAGCCCTGCGATTGGCGTTCTTCAGGTCGAAAATCAGCTGAGCCAGATCCTCGATCGAATAAATGTCGTGATGCGGTGGCGGACTGATCAGCCCCACACCGGGAGTCGACAGGCGGGTGGAAGCAATCACTTTATCCACCTTGTGCCCGGGCAGCTCACCACCCTCGCCCGGCTTGGCTCCCTGAGCAATCTTGATCTGCAGCTCATCGGCATTTGTCAGATACCACGACGTGACACCGAATCGACCTGAGGCCACCTGCTTGATGGCTGAACGGCGCGAATCCCCGTTCTCCATCGGTATGAATCGATCGTAGCGTTCGCCACCCTCACCCGTATTGCTTTTGCCACCGAGGCGATTCATGGCAATGGCAAGCGACTCGTGCGAATCCGCCGAGATCGAGCCGAAGCTCATGGCCCCTGAACAGAATCGCTTCACAATCTCGGCCGCCGGTTCGACCTCACTGAGAGGCACAGGGCTGCCTTTGCGGAACTTCAGCAGGCCGCGCAGATGGCAGGCCCGAGTCGTTTCGCGATTGACGAGAGACGCGAAATCACGATAGGCGTTCCTGTCTCCCTGACGTGCCGCCTGCTGCAGTCGACCGATTGTGTGCGGATTCCATGCATGCTGTTCACCACGGCGACGGTATGCGTACAGACCCGGATTGGGCAGATCCGTCGTGATGCTGTCCGGATTCTCAGGGAATCCGACGTGATGCCGCATCAGCGATTCTTCCGCCAGCACATCAAAGCCCACGCCACCAATCCGACTGGGGGTGCCGGCAAAACACAGCTCAATCACCTCTTTGCCAAGACCAAGTGCTTCAAAGATCTGTGCCCCCTTGTAGCTCTGCAGCGTCGAGATGCCCATTTTGGCCATCACCTTCAGCATGCCATGAGCGACGCCCGAACGGTAAGCATGGACAATCCGATCATCATCCCAGTCATCGGAAAGCTTGCCTTCCAGGCGAGCATGTCGCAGTGCATACAGAGCCAGATACGGATTCACCGCATCAGCACCGTATCCGATCAGCAGGCAGAAATGATGCACCTCGCGAGCCTCACCGGATTCCACAAGCAATCCGATTTTCGCACGCTCCTCATGACGCACCAGATGATGGTGCACCGTCCCGGTCGCCAGCAGCGAACTCACGGGAACCCGCTCTGCACTGACACGACGGTCCGACAGCACAATCAGACTGTAGCCTTCACGGACAGCTTCACGAGCTTCGGCGCAGATGCGATCGAGAGCCGTGCGAAGTCCGGCTATCCCTTCTGCAAACGGATAGGTGATATCAATCACCCGGGCCTTCCACCCGCGATAATTGATGCCCTTCAGATTGGCCATCTGGTGGTTTGTCAGAATCGGATGCGGAACCAGCAGCCGATGGCAGCTCTCCGCCGTCGGTGACAGCAGATTGGCTTCCGGACCGATGTAACATTCCAGAGACATGATCACCTCCTCGCGGATCGAGTCGATCGGCGGGTTGGTGACCTGGGCAAAGATCTGATGGAAGTAATCGTACAGCATTCGTGGCTGATCACTGAGACAGGCGAGCGCGGCGTCGTTGCCCATCGATCCGATCGGATCCTTGTCAGCCTTGATCAGCGGCAGCAGCATGAAATTCATGGTCTCTGCCGTATACCCGAAAGCCTGCATTCTGCTGATCAGTTCCTGCCCGGTCAGTCGTTCAGGCGGCGTCCTGCGAGGCAGCTCTTCCAGCCGGATTCGCTGCTCACTGACCCACTGCTGGAACGGCCGTCGTTCGGCCATGTCTGCCTTCAGCTCTTCATCATCGATGATGCGTCCCTGCTCAAAGTCGACGAGAAACATACGGCCAGGCTGCAGACGCCCTTTCAGGCGGACATTTGCCGGATCAATCTGCAGCACGCCGACTTCGCTGGCCATCAGCACCCGGTCATCGTTCGTCACATAGTAGCGACTGGGACGCAGTCCGTTGCGGTCGAGTGTGGCGCCGATGTAACGACCGTCGGTGAAGGAGATCGATGCGGGCCCGTCCCACGGTTCCTGTACTGCCGAATAATACTCGTAAAAAGCGCGACGTGGCTCAGGCATCGTCTGATGATTCTGCCACGCTTCCGGCACCATCATCATCACCACTTCCTGCAGCTTGCGGCCGGAGTGGTAAAGCATTTCGAGGGCATTGTCGAAGCACCCCGAGTCTGATGTGTGGGGCTCAATAATCGGAAACAGCTTGCGAATATCCTCACCAAACAGATCGCTATGCATCAGCCCCTGACGCGCAAACATCCAGTTTGAATTGCCTTTGACGGTGTTGATTTCACCGTTATGGGCCATAAAGCGGAGCGGCTGAGCACGGTCCCAGCTGGGGAACGTGTTTGTGGCGAACCGCGAATGCACCATCGCGAGATGACTTTCGAAATCCTCGGCCTGCAGGTCCGGGAAAAACGGCAGCACCTGATGCGACGTCAGCATTCCCTTGTAGATGATCAGCTTGGTTGACAGAGAGCAGATGTAGAACAGCAGAGCCTGCGACATGGAGCTGTTGCGGAGACGGTGACTGGACAGCTTGCGAATGATGAACAACTGCCGTTCAAACGCTTCGTGGTCAAGCCCATCAGCGGCAGCGATGAACAGCATTTCCATTGCCGGGGCGCAGGCGCGAGCAGACAGGCCGATATCGGCAGCATCAAAATCCACGGGCAGCGGCCGCCAGCCGAGACAGATCTGACCCTGCTCAGCAATGAACTGCTGCACCGTCGCACGACACTCCTCCCGCTGCTGCAAATCCTGCGGCAGGAACACGATGCCTGCCGCGTAACGCCCGGGTTGCGGCAATTCAAGCCCCAATTGCTGCCGCGCGACACGCTGCAGAAAGCGGTGCGGCAGTGCGGTCAGCATGCCCGCCCCGTCACCTGTGTTGGATTCGCACCCACAGGCTCCGCGGTGATCCATATTCCGCAGGATTGTTGCAGCGTCCTCGATGATCTGATGACTGCGCTGACCCTTGATGTGAGCCACAAATCCGACACCGCAGTTCTCGTGTTCAAACTGAGGATCGTACAGCCCGTGAGCCTCGGGAGCTCCGAAGGGAGGGCGATACGGGGCCGGGTACTGATTGCCGCGGACATCTTCCATGGAAGTTTACTCTGATTTTCAGGTCTGTTGAGTGGTTGCCGCCTGAAAATCCGGACGGCTCGGAAAGCGCAACGGGTCTGCCACCTGAACTCGCTGACGCCACGGGAAATACCAGTTCTGTCGGCTGGTCAGCGAGGTGGCAGGGGCCAGCGTTTGGACGCAGCCGCGCGTTTCACACCCGCTGCGACAGGCGCAGCAATCTGCAGGATGAGGCCGAAAAACAAGCGGCCAATCCGCACGGCAGTCAAAAAAGCTGGAAACGTAAGCGACATGATTCTGTCTACCGGACACAGTTCAGACCGGTGGGAGGCCGAAGAACCAAACAGGACAGCGAAATTCTTGCAATACCCGGGGCGAAAAACAAGCGCGATCGGGTTTTGTGGAAGCAATCCCGGAATTCGCAGTCCGAGAACCTGCCAGCTGCCGTACGACCCGAAAATCCCCCTGCCACTCGCCATCTGTGCACGAATTCCACCATGAATCACAGACTCAGATTCCCCAATACGCTAGAATTCCGCCAGTTTTCACACTCCACTCCCACCCCACCGGGCCCGTCAGGCTATGTCCGGCAACGCTGCACAGTCACAATTCCCCACGCCTCCGGAAAACCCGGGACTGCAAACCCCCGTGCAGTTTCTGCGCGGTGTCGGACCACAGCGAGCTTTGCTGCTGAAAAATCTTGACATTCACACCGTCGCAGACCTGCTGTTCCACATTCCTCACGAAATCCACGACTTCACCTGCATTCGCTCCGTACCACAACTTCAACCCGATGAACTGCAGGCTGTGCACGGAGTTGTCGTGGATCGCGACGCCCGGGAACTGACTGCCGGTCGCTCTCTGGTCGGACTCGTCCTGAACTGCGAAGGACATTTCGTCCGCGGTATCTGGTTCAACCAGCCGTGGATGTTCCGCAGGTTCAGCGAAGGCCAAAGACTGATTTTCCAGGGCAAACCCCAGCGTCGAAACGGCCGCTGGGAATTCAGCAACCCTTCCGTCATTCTGCTGTCCGCCGATGATCAGGTGGAAGCCGGAGCCGGTGTGCTGCCGCGATACTCGCTGACGGATGGCATCTCCATGGATGCCATGCGACGCATGACCCGAGTCGCCACAGAACAATTCGCCGACCTGCTGCCGGATCCGCTCCCGGAAACACTCCGCTCGCAACTGAAACTGCCGACACTGCCAGCCGCCATGCGGGGACTGCATTGCCCCGCCACACCGGAACAGTGGCGGGAAGCACGACACCGTGTACTCCTCGACGATCTGCTCGAGTTTCAACTGGGACTGGCCATTCGTCGCCAGCGCACTCGAGCGCAACGGGCCCTGCCACTGCCCGTTTCAGCAAAAATCGACGCCCGCATCAGACGTCTCTTCAGCTTCCGATTCACCAGCGGGCAGGATCAGGCGATTCAGGATCTTTGCCGTGACCTGCAGCTGCAGGAGCCCATGCATCGACTGCTGCAGGCAGACGTTGGCGCCGGAAAAACAGCCATCGCCGTCTATGCACTGCTGGCTGCCGTCGCAGCCGGACACCAGGCTGTCCTGATGGCTCCAACCGAAGTCCTTGCCTCACAGCACTGGGACACACTTGAAGAACTGCTGCGGGAAAGTCGAGTTCAGCGCTGCCTGCTGCTGGGAGGCCTGCCGGCCGCAAAACGCCGCGAACTTCTGGCCGGAATCGCCGATGGTTCCATCAGCCTGATCATCGGAACTCAGGCACTGATCCAGGAATCCGTCCGCTTCCACAGCCTCGCACTCGCAGTCATCGATGAACAGCACCGCTTCGGAGTCCGCCAGAGATCCCGGTTCTCCAGCGGCGAATTCAGCCCGCACGTGCTGATCATGACCGCCACACCCATCCCCCGCAGCCTCTGCCTGACACAGTTCGGGGATCTGGATGTGTCCGTCATCAAAGATCTGCCACCCGGCCGACAAAAAGTCATCACCTCACGCATCGCCTCCCGGTCGGAACAGTCTCGCGTCTGGCAGTTTGTACGACAGCAGGCAGCCGCAGGCAGGCAGACCTACGTGGTCTGCCCGCGAGTCGAGGGGCAGACCGACGACGATTCGGCAGCAGCGGAATCCGTCTTCCGCACCCTGCAGGCAACGGAACTTGACGGACTGCGAATTGCACTGCTGCACGGACGCATGGACCGCGAACAGCGACACGCCGTGATGGACCAATTCCGCGAACGCAACTGCGATGTGCTGGTGACAACGACCGTGATCGAGGTCGGAGTCAACGTACCGAATGCCACTCTGATGGTCATTCAGCAGGCCGAACGCTTCGGACTGGCCCAGCTGCACCAGTTGCGCGGACGCATCTGCCGCGGCAGTCATCAGGGCTACTGCTTTCTGTTTTCTGAATCCGAAGCTGCGGACGCCGTCGCGCGACTGACAGCGCTCGAACAGTCGACAGACGGCTTTGTCCTTGCCGAAAAGGACGCAGAACTGCGAGGTCCCGGGGATATTCTGGGACTGCGGCAGAGCGGCGCTATGCCACTGCGCTGTGCCGACCCCGTTCGTGACCTCGTACTATTGAAGGAAGCACGCCGGATCGCCGTCGATCTGGTAGACAGCGGACAACTGGAGCTGCCTCATTTTGAACCCCTGAAACAGGTCGTCCTGAACCGCTTCAGCGGGCTGCTGGACCTGCCACAAACAGGCTGACAGCCGAACAGCAATCCGGATTCAAATGCCCGTACGGTCGGTGACACGCTGCATCGCCTGCACACGCTGCACCAGTCGTACCAGCCCAGCCATCGACTGGACCTGCAACTTACGCATGGCTCGCGAACGATGCTTTTCCACCGTCTTGACGCTGATGCCCATCTGAATCGAGATGGCCTTGTTCGTCGCACCTTCGTAAACCAGCCGGATCACACTCAGCTCCTGGCGGGACAGCAGGGACAGATACGTGCGACCATCAGGCAACAGCGGAGGCAGTGCAGCCTCCTGCTCGGTTGCAGTAGCCAGCAAACGAAAGCCCTCGGAAACCGCTGCCAGCAGTTCGCGGCGATCAAACGGCTTATCCAGCACCGTGATCGCCCCCATCCGCATTGCCGTCACTGCCAGACTGGTCCGTGGATAACCGGAAATCAGGATAAAGCGAAACACCGGCTGAGTCTCGGCCAGTCGTCGCTGCAGTTCCAGCCCCTGCATGTCCGCCATGACCTGGTCGCTGATTACCACACCCGGAGGCAGTTCGGCCGAGTCCTGCAGAAATTGAGACGCGGATTGGTAACAGCGAGGCTGATAGCCGGCCATGTCCAGAGACAATCGCAGAAACTCAAGCACCGCAGCGTCATCGTCAATGACATACACGTGTCGCTCATCGGCCGATAAATAAACTTCCGGCAGTGTCGAATGGTCAAATTCTGCCAGACTCATGACTGAATCCCCCTCTGCAAAAGCACAGCAATCAAAACGCTGCGAATCATGGTGATTATCCTGCACACACTAGCGGGGGGGGCCTTTCATAACGAATCCTTGGGCGATTGCAGGTGCCGTGTAATCGTTAAAACCAAGCCTTGGAACGCCATGCAGAAACGCCCAAGCTGGACCTTCTTAAATTCAAGACCTCGTTATCTGACATAATATAACACAAAAGCGAGGCAAAAGATATGTTTTTTCCAACACTCGCAGTGATTTTCGATTTTTATCGCAAATGTCATAAAATTCTGAGACGAATTCATCAGCCAGCACTCATCAGCAGACAAAACGGCCAAAAAATGCACTTTTGATCACCTCGTGACAGCATTTCAGGAATTCGCTAGAATTTAGCCTGCTGCAGGGAAACGCAGCGAGGCACTTTTTTTCTCACACTCACTGCCCGGCCACGGAAGGCTTATGTCAGTCTCGGTACCCATCCACCAATCACCAGCAACAGCCACTGCTCGCTGTTTATTGCTGGGAATCTGCGGTGCCGGGATGAACAACCTGTGCCAGTTGCTGCTGAACCGTGGTCAGCAGGTCACCGGCAGCGATACGGATTCAACCAGACTGCAGGCGTTTGCCATTGCGGCAGGTTCGTCGCAGCGACAGCTCGCAACCGTTGACTGGACACGGCTGCAAAGCCTTGATTTTCGCAATTATTCTCATGTCATCCGATCACTGGCGGTCCCGGCCGACCTGCCGATTTTTCGGGCTGCCGTGCAGGCCGACTGCCGGATCCAGACACTTCCGGAAGCTCTGGCGGACTGCTGCCGCGACGTGCCCCGGTTCTGTGTTGCGGGGACTCATGGCAAAACCACCACGTCAGGGATGCTTTGGTGGTTGCTGCAGCACAATGGTCGGCGGACTGGTCGTTACATCGGCGGCGATTTTCAGTTGCCGCGACAGCCTGACCATGCAATTGGTCCGGCAGAAATGGTCGTGGAGAGCTGTGAGTACCGGGATTCCTTTCTGACACTTTCGCCGGATCTGGCAATCCTGACCGGAATTGAACCGGATCACCTCGACTGGTTTGCCGACCCGCTTTCCATGCTGGGTTCCTACACCCGATTTTTGTCAGGAGTGTCTGATCGGGGAGTGGTGATTGTGAACGCGGACTGCAGCACTGCCTGTGCAGCAGTACGCGGAGCAAATCGGCGGGCTGTGGCAGTGGTGCCACGGCATTCAGGCAGCGGGGCGGGATTTGCGGAATTCTGGGAGTATTCGCTGATCAGTAGTCGCAGTCTTTCTGCTCGTACGGTAACTGGCTTGCCGGGTCAACAGGTTCTGCTGCGGCACAGCAGTGGTGAGGAATTGCTGCTGGATCTGACTGTACCGGGGCGTCACAACATGCTGAATGCAGCCATGGCGCTGGCGGCAGGCTGTGAACTGGGGCTGTCCCCTTTTGCCGCAGCCCGTGCTCTCGCGGATTTCCCTGGCATGCAGCGGCGGCTGGAATTCCGAGGAACGTGGCGTGGTGCCGATCTGTTCGACGACTACGCCCATCATCCGACCGCTGTGTCAGCGGTCCTGTCGACTCTGGCATCCTGTTTTCCGGGGCGTCGGGTTATCGGTGTCTTTGAGCCTCATCAGTGCAGCAGGCTGCGAGGCCTGATGGCGGAATTCTCTGAGTCTCTGCGATTGGCGGACGAGCTGTATGTGCTGCCGGCGCTGCGAATCCGTGAATCGGCCTCGACTGAGGAGGCCACAGCCCTGTCCGGGGAACTGGTGCAGCTGATAAGAAATCTGGGCGGACGAGCAAAGCTGGTGTCGGACCTTGACCGTGTGGCGGGCATATTAGACGATGCAGTTCGTCCGGGGGACATCGTGATTACCATGGGAGCAGGCAGGACAAACACAATACATGACCAGATCAATCGAAGAATTCAGCGAGATTCTGCAGCATGAAGCTTCTCTGGCGCCATTCACGTGGCTGCGAGTTGGGGGCCCGGCTCAGTACCTGCTGACTCCGCGCAGTGAGACTGAGCTTCTGGAAGTGCTGCAGACCTGTCGGACTCAGGGTGTTCCTGTACACATTCTGGGTTCCGGCTCAAATCTGCTGGTGCGTGATGCCGGCGTGCGTGGCGCTGTGGTGCGGGTCACCGAGCCGGTGCTGGCAGAAATCACCATCGATGAGACGCAGGTAACCGCCGGTGGCGGGACTCTGCTGTCGCGACTGGTGACAGAATCGGCGCGTGCGGGTCTCGGCGGGGTGGAGCATCTGGTGGGGATCCCCGGAACGGTCGGTGGTGCTGTTGTCGGCAACAGTGGTGGCCGCCAGGGTGATATCGGGCAGTTGGTGCAGTCCATCCGAGTGCTCGACCAGGACGGCGCGGTTGCCGTTCGTCGTGGTGACGAGCTTTCATTTGCGTATCGCCGCAGTGGTATTCAGGACCTGCTGGTACTCTCAGTCACACTGCAGTTGCAGCGTGATGATTCGGAAGAGCTCACGCGCAGGATGCGAAAAAACTGGATCATGAAACGATCCACTCAGCCCCTGGCCGATCAGTCTGCAGGCTGTATTTTTCGCAACCCTCGAGGTCTGAGTGCGGGTGCACTGATTGAACAGAGCGGACTGAAGAACGCGTCCGTCGGCAAGGCGCGGGTCAGTGAACGTCATGCCAATTTCATAGTCACGGAGCCGGGTGCAGCCGCCACGGATGTTGAACAACTGATTGAACGCATCCGCACCACTGTTGCTCAGAAGTATTCCATCGATCTGGAACTGGAAATCCGTGTGTGGTAAGGGCACCACTCAGCATTCTGGTCCTGTGTGGAGGTGATTCGGCAGAGCGAGCCGTCAGCCTTGAAAGCGGACGCTGCACTGCCGACAGCCTGCAGGAGTCGGGTCATCGCGTGCGGCTGCTGGATCCTGCAGACACCTGCACCGACGCCGATCTGCTGCAGCCCGATATTGTGGTTCCCATGCTGCATGGAATGGGTGGTGAGGATGGCAGCCTGCAGCGGCGGCTGCAGCGTCTGGGCACTCCGTGGCTGGGAAGTTCTCCGGAGGCCAGTGCGCTGACCTTCAGCAAGATTCGGACGCGGCAGCTGCTGCAGGCACACAATCTTCCGGTGGCTGCCGGCACAATTCTCCATCGCAGTTGTCCTGAGCAGCAGATGCTGCAGGCAGCGACTGAGATCGGCTTTCCGCTGGTGGTGAAACCCGACGAGCAGGGTTCCAGCATCGGGATTACGCTGGTCACTGACGCACAACAGCTTGGGTCGGCGATACAGGAAGCCTTTCGCTGGGGCGACAGGTGTGTTCTGGAGTCGTTTGTTGCGGGTCGCGAGATCACTGTTTCGCTGGCTGGTGACCGACTGCTGCCCCTGGTGGAAATCAGACCCTCTGGAAGCTGGTACGATTACACGGCCAAGTACCAGTCCGCAGCAACTCAGTACAGCGTGCATCCGGCCGGAATCCCGGCTGCACTGCCGGCGGCAGCGATGCAGGCAGTGCGGGCTGCCGGTACATCTGACCTGACTCGTACCGACATTCGCCTGCGTCCGGACGGCAGTTTTGTGATTCTTGAAATCAACACGATTCCAGGCATGACGACACACAGTCTCGTACCGCTGGCGGCGGCGGCCGCTGGCCTGACCATTGGTCAGTTGCTGGAACCGCTGCTGCGACAGAAACTCGGATCAGACAGATCAGCAGCCTGAACTGAGTGACCTGCGGAGGGAGCGACAATGCGTGACGGCTGGAAACTGAGTCTGCGGCATGTTTGCGAATACTGCGTGTTCCGCGTGCTGTTGTTCGTGGTGCAGTGCCTGCCGATTCGCATGGCTTTTGCACTTGCAGACACTGCGGCATGGCTGATCTGCCGATTACCGCCACGCTGGAACCGCTACAACACTGCCGCCGAAAACCTGCGAACGGCCTTTGGTACGGATCTGCCGGAGGCTGAGGTACAGCGGCTGTTTCGCGGCATGTGGCGTCACCTGTTCCGGATGGTCTGCGAGATGGTGCAGTTGCCCCGGCAATTCAGTCTTGCCACCTGCACGGAAGTGCTGAGTTTTGAAGGTCGCGAACAGTGTGTCCGGGCAATTCTGGCGGACCGCCCGGTCCTGTTTCTCGGCGGGCATTTCGGCAACTGGGAAATCAGTGTGGCAACGTTCGGGCACTTCGGCTTCCCATCGGCCGTAGTTGCCCGTGATCTGGACAATCCGTGGCTGCAGAACTGGTTTCGCAGATTCCGCGAGTCAACTGGCAATCAACTGGTATCCAAAGCGGGCGCTGGAGCACAGGTATCAGAGATCCTGCAGCGCGGTGGTATGGCTTCTCTGCTGTGTGATCAGGACGCCGGGCGCAGCGGGGTGTTTGTGGACTTCTTCGGACGTCCTGCTTCGACCTTCAAGTCCATCGCTCTGCTGGCGCTGCAGTACAACGCGCTGGTTGTGGTCGGAGGAGCGTGGCGACTGCCATTGGAGCAGCAGCAGGGGGCCCGCTGGGTCCGCTTCTGCCTGACTACGGAAGCTGTACTGGATGCACAAAACTACCAGGACGCCAATGCGGTCGAACAACTGACTCAGGACTTCACCTCAGCACTGGAACGTCTGATTCGCAGAGCTCCGGAACAGTACTTCTGGGTCCACCGTCGCTGGAAAACTGCTCCGGGGGCGCGTCGCCGCAAAGCGGCCTGAATCCGGATCTCCGGCAGATCATGGCCTGCCGGTCGGCCACATGACCTGTCCGTTCACTGGATCTACCTGCAGTTGCAGATCTTCATGCTGGTCCACAAAAAACACAAATCCATTGAACATCTCATCCACCGTCTGCAGCCCGTACCCGACTGCTCGGGAAGGATCAGGATTGAAGGGATTGAAGACTGAGTTATCGAAATGCGCGACCGCTTTGATTTCAGTGCCGGCCGGCAGTTTGCGTGATCCCGGAGTCAGCTCATACCCCAATTGCCACTCAAAATTGTAGTTTGGTATCTGCAGCAGCATTTCGGCGGGCTGCCCGGGTATTGTCGCCAGAAACGTCATGTCGCGGCCGCGAACGTGCATGTGTGTAAACATCCCCAGCAGATCGATGTCCCGATCCAGTCTGCGGGCTGCCTGCACTTCATAGGCGGGCTCGTATGGCGGAATCTTCCAGCGTCGCGGATCCAGCAGGACATGGCGCAGTTGCCTGCGAACTGCGGTCCGGGGGAAACGCAGACCGACCTGTATCCGACACTGCTCGCGACGCCCTGTCGTCGTGTAGTGAATCTGCAGCCCCAACCCTGAACCCGCTGGAATACGAAAAGCCGTACCATTCCCGAATCGCCCCAGATCCATCGGCTGCCCACCTGGCACATACCCCGTGATGAATGTGTCCTCACCGACCCCGGCACTGGACACGTAGGCCATATTGCAGTGATGCACAACAGCAGGATTCAGCGGACGAATCTCAATCGCTTCCACCCACGTCTCCTGCAGAAACAGCCATGGCAGAACCGTGTAGCGATAAGGCACGAATCCGGATGCGGGGATTGTATGCTGCCCCAGCATACTGATCACCATGTCGGGCCTGCCGATCCGCCAGTCTGACTGAGGTGCTGGTGGAGGCTCCGGGGCCTGTGCCGGATCACCCGCAGGACTGTCCGCCGCAACCCACGCCAGCAGCGATTGTTTCTCGCCGTCGGTCAATGAGCAGTCGTTCTGAAACTGACCATGAGCGCCCGCTGCGTACCACGGAGGCATCGTTTCATTTGTCACCACTTCCGCAATCATCTGACGATGGGCAACTGCGTCGTCATAACTGAGCAGCGAAAAGGGAGCCGCCGAATTCGGACGATGACAGCCGGCACACTTCCGATGCACCAGCTCTCCGATACCCTCCGCCCAGGTGGCAGACGGGCCCGGTGCTGGTGGTGGACTCAGCAGACAGCCATCGACGGCAGTTTCAGAAACCTCCACGGACTGGCCCTGCAGTACCTGCTGCAGGGCCAGTTCGAGGTCATTTCTGGAGGCCACCGGTCGAGTTCCTCCGAGACGCTGCTGATCATCAATCCTGCCGCGATATCGCAGTACACCGGTGCCGTCAATCACGCAGACCTGCGGAGTCCTGGTGATCCCGAGGGTCCGGGCCACGGACAGATCCGCGTCTCGAACAAAGTAGAAAGGCACATTCAGCTCCAGGGCCTGCGCGGCCATCCTGCGAATTGTATCCGTCGCCCCGATATTCACTGCTGCAAACACGACTCCGTGATCACGATACTTCCGGTACAGTTCCGTCAGTTGCGGCAGAGTCCGTCGGGCCAGCGGACAGGTGGTGGAGGTAAAGGTCAGCACCAAACTGCGATACTGGCCAAAATCCACGAGCTCCCGCTGCAGTCCCCGAATGTCAGTGAACCGCAGTTGCGGTACGGTGTCTCCGATGGCAATACCTGTCCCGGCGGCCAAAAACGCATCACCCGCCTTCGCCACAACGGGGAAACAGCACAGCAGACCCGCCAGCAGGACTGTTCTGACTCTGATCATCGGATCACTCCGGTTCGCCGCCCAACACTGCAAATCCAGCATCGATCACTGGCTATCTGCCACGACTTTTCAGAGACTACCGCGATTCTTCAGGCCAGGCAAGGCAGAGCATCAGCAGGGGTTCACACTGTGACCGGAAATTTGGCAGTCAGACTGCATGCCGTCACTAAAACTTTCGGCAGCACGCTGGCTGTCAGCAATCTGGACCTTGAGATTCCGACGGGTTCCGTCTACGGGTTCATCGGCCCGAATGGCTCGGGTAAAACAACCACCATTCGCATGATTCTGCGAATATTTCAACCCGATTCAGGCACGGTGGAAGTCCTGGGCGCCGACCAGGGTGACTGTGCCGACAACCGTGTCGGATATCTGCCGGAAGAACGTGGCCTGTATCGTCGCATGAAGGTTCGCGAACTACTGCGGTATTACGCCCGCCTGAAGGGATTCCGCAACTGTGACCCGGAAATTGATTTCTGGCTGAAGCGTCTGGGAGCGACAGACTGGTCGGAGCGAAGAATTGAATCACTGTCCAAAGGCATGTCGCAGAAAATCCAGTTCATTGCCGCCGTTGTGGCCAGACCACAACTGCTGATTCTGGACGAACCCTTCAGCGGACTGGACCCGGTCAATCTGGAACTGCTGCGGGATGCCATTCTTGAGATTCGTGCACGTGGCACCACCATCATTTTTTCAACTCATGAAATGGATGTGGCGGAACGCATGTGCGAACGAGTCTTCATGATTCACAAGGGCCGCAAGGTACTGGATGGTACACTGGATCAGATTCGCAGCATGCACCCCGCGAATGAGCTGCGACTGCGAATGTCGGCCGCAACACCACACCTGCCGGAACTCCCGGAAGCTGTGCATACGGAACAGCGAGGCCAGTTCATTCACTGCACGGTGGCTGCACCGTCACACAGTCAGCAGATCCTGCATCGGCTGCTGGCCTGCGGACAGGTGGAACACTTTGAGCTGCTGCATCCGTCGCTGCACGACATCTTTGTCCGGATTGCACTCGAGGGAGCTCATTCATGAATAAGATCCTCACAATTGCCTGGCGCGAATACCAGGCCATGGTGGCGACTCGAGCATTCCTGATTGCCCTGCTGCTGATGCCTGTCCTGATGCTGGGTGGAGCGTGGCTGCCGGCACTGCTGCGGGGGCTGGAAACACCCGAACTGCGGAAGATCGCAGTGCTGGACAGTACCAGCCTGCTGTTCAATCGCTTCGATGAAGCCGTAAAACAGCGCAACCGGCAACTGCAGTCAAAGCAGACTCGTAAAACCGACAAAACACCCGGGCTCGCCGCACCGGCGGATGCCGGCAAATCGGCGCGCAGTGATTCAGATGCCCTCATCAGCACGGTCCGCAGTCAGCAGAAGGCTGATTCCCGGGGCGAAGAACTGGGACTGCAGGATATCCACCTGTACGAACTGGAAGAGATCCCGGCCGAAGATTTTGGCGATGAACAGCGACTTGCTCTGTCCGAAAGAATTCGCCGGGGCGAGTTGTACGCATTCATCGAAGTCCCGACAGATGTGCTGGAACCCCGCCCGTTCTCACCCGAAAACCTGAAAAAACCCACACCCGATCTTGTGCAATTGCCCGCCATGAAATGGGTGGCTGAAGATGCGGCACTGTCGGATGCTCGGCGCTGGTCTGAAGCAGCCATGAATCAGCTGATTCGCAGCCAGCGACTTTCCTCCAGTGTCTCACCCATTGTCCTGCCCACAGTTCTGCTGGAACTGGAACGCAGATCACCGATGGAAGGTGGCGGACTGTATGCTCGTGATGAATCCGGCCGGATTGTCAGTGAGTCCAAACCGGATGAGATCACCAGTCTGCTGCTGCCCATGATCATCATGATGCTGATGTTCATGGTTATCATGATGTCAGCACAGCCGATGCTGGAAAGTGTTCTCGAAGAGAAAACTCTGCGAATTGCCGAAGTGCTGCTGGGAGCCGCCAGCGCCCGTGAACTGATGGCCGGCAAACTGCTCGGCAACGTCGGCGGATCGCTGACTGTCTTCATCGTGTATGGCAGTGGCGGTACCTTCATGGCATTGCAGCAGGGCTACGCTGACCGTATTCCGCTGCACATCATTCCGTGGTTCGTCATCTACCAGATTCTGGCCGTGCTGCTTTACAGTTCTGTTTTCATGGCCATTGCAGCATCCGTCACACAGTTGCGGGAGGCCCAGACACTGCTGCTGCCTGTCTGGATGGTCGTGATGCTGCCCATGTTTGTCTGGTTCAACGTCGTGCGTGAACCCAACAGTGCACTGGCCACCAGCATCAGCATGTTCCCCCCGGCGACTCCCATGGTGATGACTCTGCGGATGGCTACAGGTGCCACCATTCCACTCTGGCAGAATCTGCTCAGCCTCGTGCTCACCATCGGCTGTACATACTTTGGCGTGATCGGAGCAGCCCGCATCTACCGTCAGGGAATCCTGCGACAGGGCAAGCCACCTCGCATCCTCGAAATGCTGACATGGATCTTCAGCCAGCGCCACCGGACTCCACAGTCTCAAACTGAACCGGGTCCATGATCAGCTGACCATCCCGCAGCGCAGCAAACAGAATGCCGGCCGTCATGTCCGCCGTTGTACCGGGATTCCGCCGATTGCCATCACCTCGCAAAAATTCGTCCAGTTCCGCCATTGCCAGCATTGCATCACTGCCGTCCGGCCAGCCCGCAGCCAGCACCCGCCCGGCCAGCCGCGCAGCCTGTTCCGACGTGGCTTGACCACACTTGCGAGCAATCAGCGAATCACCAGACGCCGCCAGCAGCCGCAGTGCCAGCTCGACGACCTGCTGCCGCTGATCTGAAGTCCTGCCCGCTGCCTCACGCAACCACTCACGCCCAACCCCCAGCACCTCCCGAAAGCCACCCGCATACTGCGCCGCAATCAGGTCTCGATCAGCAGCCAGTCGCATACATTCCCGCAGTGGCTGACTGGGTTCCGCAGTCACATCCTGCTCCGCAGCACGGCCCAGTCCTCCCGGAGCCGCCAGACGAATGGCCGCATAAACATCACAACTGTCACGCACCGTCAGTCCCGCGAGGACGGACTCAATCCCCTGCTCAAGGGACTGCCCCGACGGCACAGCCGCCAGCGGTGCAATCAGCAGGATGATCCCCAGATTGGTATTATGACTGACGACCTGCCGCACAGCCCGTACAGCACTGAGCACCGTCCGCCCCACAGACTGTTCACCAGCCCCACTGATCGCTGTGGCAGCAGCCTCGGCAGACAACAGAAAGTCACGAGCACAGGCATCGGCGAAATCCCGACCGGGACTGACATTGCCCGGCTTCGGACTCAGAACTTCCATCCGACAGGCCTGCAGCCACCACAGCCTGAGACGCGAAACATCCGCATTCACGTGGCTGCCCCCGCACAGATCACCTGCACTCGACCGGTACCGGTTCGCTCCAGCCGCAGACACACGTCACCCAGCAGCTCAGCATCTTCCTGATCGTGCGTTACGTGCAGCACCGTTACACCAGTCTGGCGATTCAGAGTCTTCAGCATCCGCCGAGCCGAACTTCGTGTCTCAGCGTCCAGAGCACTGATTGGCTCATCCAGCAGCAGCAGGGCAGGGCGGGCTGCCAGGGCACGCCCCAGCGCCACACGCTGAGCTTCCCCGCCACTCAGACCCCGGACGCCACGCGACAGCAGATGACCAATCTCCAGCAGCTCAGCCAACTCCCCCACACGGGCGGCCATGACAGACTGCGATGCCCGCTGCAGCCTCTGAGCAAACTCCAGATGCTGCCGCACCGTCATCGTCGGAAACAAAGCCAGATCCTGCGGCATGTAACCAATACGACGGTCACCCGGACTCCAGCCTGTCACATTCACACCACCCAGCAGAACTCGCCCCCGCAGCACTCGACGCAGACCGCAGATCGCCTCCAGCAGCGTCGTCTTGCCAATACCCGTACGTCCCATCAGCACAGCATACGCACCTGCCTGCACCTGAAAGGACATCCCCTCCAGCAGGTATTCGCCCGACCTGACCGATACATCCGCCAGCTCAATCACGTGGACATCCCCGCTCCCAGCCACCGCAGGAACAACAACACAGCGACAGCCATCAGCACCATCATCAGCGACACCGCCACCGCAGCATCCAGTTGACCCACACTCAGCTCCAGAAACACCGAAGTGGAAAGCACCTCCGTACGAAAACGCGTGGCCCCCGCAAAAACCAGAATCGGACCAAATTCACCCAGCGCACGAGCCCAGGAAATTGTGCCCGCTGTCAGGATTCCACGCCACGCCTGAGGCAATGCCACATGCAGAAAGGCCTGACCTCGAGTGCACCCCAGCGTTCTCGCAACATCCTCAGCACGCGGATTGATCTGATCGAAAGTCACACGCATCGTCCGCACAGCAAAGGCACACGAAACCGCAAACTGGGCCAGCACGACAGCCGGCCAGCGATAGGTCACCGGAATCCCCGCAGACTCCTCCAGCCAGTCCTCGAGAATCCAACCCGCAGGCCGACCGGTTGCAGCGCCGACTGCCCCGACCCCTGCAGCTTCTGTGTCCGCCAACCCCAACCACCGCGTCAGCGGAAATGGCTGATGAAACAGAATCAGCAGACTCAGCCCCAGCACCAGCGGTGGCAGCACAATCGGGATGTCCACAATCACATCCACAATGCGACTGCCCGGAAATCGAAATCGCGACAGCAGATAACCCAGCGGAGTCGCCACCCAGACAGACAGCACTGCTGCCAGTGTACAGGTCAGCATCGTCAGGCGAAATGCCGCCTGAATCTCCGGCTTGCGCAGCGCCGCAGCAAAAGCCGTCGGCGAGGTAAAACTGAGATCCGCAGCCAGCAACAGCACAATCAACAGCACAAAACACGAAGACAATCCACCCAGAACCAGAAAGAACACCGCGTCCCGCAACGGACCACGACGCCCATTCGAAACCATCGGATACTGCTGCTTACCAGAGGCACTCATGTCACAGCCTCACGGTTTCGCCGGACTCTCGGACAACTGCCAGCGAAATCCCTCCGCCGCAAAAATCTCCTGACTTTCAGCCGAACGGATCCGCTCAAACAGGCGGTCCGCCAGTCGCGGATACCGGGACTGCCGCAGCACCGCCCACGGCTGTGTCGCCACCGAACACGGTATCCCCTGAATCTGCACCGCATCCAGATACTCCGCCGAGCCGGCCGCGTTGCTGAGATACGCCACAGCAGCATCCAGGGATCCCGTACGCAGCTGGTTCACCAGCATGTCACCGGTCGGAGTCTGCACAGTGACGTTCTCCATGATCTTTGTTGTCAGCCCGCTCTCCGCAAATGTCCGCTGAGTAATCCAGCCCATCGCACACTGCTTCTCATGGCCAATCCCCACTCGCAGATCGGACTGGGTCAGATCCTGCAGGCCGGCAATCTTACGAGGATTGCCTTTGGGAACCAGAATCACCAGCTCGTTCTGCGAAACGTCCGTCGCTGGTCCAAACAGATCTGCCACCTGCTTCATGAATTCCACATCACAGGCGAAATAAGCATCCGGATGCTGACCGCTCTGCATCTGCGCAACCAGAATGCCACAACCGTTGTAAGATCGCGAAACCCGCACACCTTCGCGTTGTTCAAACGCTGTAATCGTGTCTTCAATCGCCGGTCGCAGCATCGATCCAGCGTACACCGCAAGCTCAGGAACATCCGCCCACACATCGCCACGTTCTGCTGCAAAACCCTGCCGACGATACTCCTCAAGACCTCGATCCTCGGCACTGACATAGCGTGCAAAATGCAGCGCGGCTGCCGTCTGACTGCAGGCTGTCGTCACACCAATGCTGACCTGTGAAGTTGCACCCTGCAGCTCCGGCACGTCCACAAACTCCAGGTCCGACCGACCGTACAACACCACGTCATAAACAATCCCCGCATCCGCCGCACCCACCGCAACATCATTCGCCACGTCATTCACGGTCGTGCGAAATCCGTCCGTTGCGGCGTTCACCGAATCCCACATGCCCTGCTTCGTAAGCACCTGACGAGCCAGTTTGCCGACCGCCGCAGCATCCGGGTTTGCCTGCACCAGCCTGACACCATCACGCAGCAGATCCGCCACACTGCGAAGCCTCAGCGGATTACCGCGCCTTACCACCAGCCCACACCGCATCATCCCGACCGGCAGGACCTCAGCCACCAGGCCGGATTCCCGTGCGATTCTCAGAAAACTGTCATCCGCCGGCAGAAACAGATCGGCCACGCCCGCCACCTGCAGCTGCGACAACAGGGTCTGCGAAGCACCATACTGAACCTGCACCCGATGCCCCGTCTCGCGCTCGTAACGCTCACGAATTGGCTCCAGCACCGATCGATTGCTCGCCGCACAGAACAATGACAACTCCGCTGATGCCCCGGCCGATCGCAAAGCCACACCCGCCTGCGGCTTCCTGACACGCGGACGATCCGCCTGCACCAGCAGCAACACCATGCCCGCCATCACCAGCAGGGATATCGGAATTACGACTGCCGTCTTTCCCATGGACCGCTCCCCAACAATCCGTCCGATTCAGGCATTCACATTCAGTCATCAAATAATGTCGGCGGCTTCTTCCTGACCAGTCTTCTCCTGCGAGTCCGTTCAGGCTGCGCCGACTGTTCCGCTTCTCCCGGCTGCTCTGGCAGCCGGGCAGCCTGACGTCGCCCTGCTGCTGTCGTCGGAGCACTGGTGAGCGGATTGGCCGGCCCCACCAGTGCATCCCCCGGACTTGCCGCAGACAGACGCTTCGACCCTTCTTCCGCGTACTGCTGAGACAACTCACAGCCCAGCACGCGCCGCCCCAGCTTGCGTGCCGCAACCAGAGTCGAAGCACTGCCCGAAAACGGATCCAGCACCAGATCGCCCTCCACGGAACTGGTCCGAATTATCCTCGCCAGCAACTGTTCCGGCATCTGACAACCATGAAATCCGGCACGTTCTGAAAACGTTCCCGCCACCCGCGAAAAATACCACGTGTCCTCCTCTGCCGTAAAGGACTCAGGACAGTCCTGAGGTCGCAGGATCCACGTATCATCCGGCAGCCGGCCCACGCTGTTTGCCCGCTGATCTCCGTACACCAACTGACGCGCCGAAGGCACCCGGATCTGGTCATGGTTGAACGTGAAGGCAAACTGATCCTTCACAAAGTGAAACAGATGAGCATGCGATCGCGTGAACTTGTATTTGCAGTTCACACCAAACGTGTAATACCAGATCACCCAACTGCGACAGGCAAATCCCAGCTTCTTCGCCTCGATCTTCAGTTCCGCCGCATACTCATCACCAATCGCCAGCCAGAATGTACCCGTCGACACCAGCACCCGGTGTACTTCCGCCATCCAGCGACTGCTCCACTCCAGATACCGGGACTCCTCCAGACGATCATCGTACTCGTCGTAGTCGTAGCCAATATTGAACGGTGGATCGGCAAACACCAGATGCACACTGGCCGCCGGCAGCCTCTGCATCGTCTCGATGCAGTCACCCTGATGAATCCGGTCCACCCAGCCGTCTTCCATTGGCACAGCCGCTGTCATTGGAGCGGTTACAACTTTGGGTCTGTTTGCCATGGCTTCTCCCGAATCGCAACTTCTCAGACCGGATCAATCACGACCAGCAGATCGCCGGTCTCCACGCGATTCCCCGGCTGCACGAGGACATCGCGTATCTTTCCGTCCAGTTCCGCATTGATCGCCGTTTCCATCTTCATTGCTTCCAGGCTGAGCAGTTTCTGGCCTTTGCGAATCCGCTCACCTGGCTTCACTGCTACCGTAACAACCATGCCCGGCATCGTTGCACCCACCTGACCGGCAATGGCCGGATCCGCCTTCACTTTTGTCGGAGCAATGGATTCCACCGCCGCATCCGCAACAGTGATTTCGCGCGGTTGACCGTTGAGCTCAAAGAATACCGTGCGAGTTCCATCGGCATGCGGATCACTGACCGTCTGCAGACGGATAATCAGTGTCTTGCCGGGCTCAATATCCACGGCAATCTCTTCACCAGCTTCCAGGCCAAAGAAGAAGTGCGGAGTCGGCAGGATGCTGACGTCCGAGTAGCTGTCCTGGTGCGCTGCAAATTCCTCATACACCCGCTCGTACAGCACCCACGAAATCACCTCCTGACCCGCAGGCTCCCGGCCCAGCAGCGCTGCAACGCGTTCGCGAGCAGCATCCATGTCGGTCGGTGGCAGAGTTTCCCCGGGCCGCCCCAGAAACTCCTGCTTGCCCAGCAGAATGCGATTCCGCACAGCCTCGGGAAAACCACCCGGAGGCTGCCCCATGCCGCCGCTGATCAGGTCGATCACACTGCCCGGAAAGGCAATGTCTCGATCCGGATTCAGTACGTCGTCACAACTGAGATTATTTGCCAGCATGAACAGAGCCATGTCGCCGACCGATTTGCTGGTCGGAGTCACCTTGACGATGTCCCCGAACAGCTGATTCACTTCGGCATACAGCCGACAGACCTCAGGCCAGCGGTCCGCCAGACCCAGTGCCCGAGCCTGCTCGAACAGGTTTGTGTACTGCCCGCCAGGCATTTCATGCCGATACAGATCGGCCGTGGCAGCCAGCGAAACACTCTCAAAAGGAGTATAGAACTCACGCACAGCCCGCCAGTATTCCGAGATGCCGTCCAGTGCCTCCACCGGCAGCTGCGGGTCGCGATCGCCGTAACGCAGGGATTCCGCCAGAGTATTCAGGTTGACCTGCGATGTCCCGCCGGACAGCGGAGCCATCGCGGCGTCAGCAATGTCCAGTTTCACCTTCGAACCGTCCAGAATCGAAGCTGCCTGCACTCCCGCCGTGTCATGTGTGTGGAAGTGGATCGGTATCCCCACTTCCTGCTTCAATGCTCTGATCAGCCGCTCCGCCGCAGCCGGCTTGCACAATCCCGCCATGTCCTTGATCGCCAGAATATGAGCCCCCATGTGCTCAAGCTTCTTCGCCATGTCCACGTAATACTGCAGATCGTACTTCGCACGATTCGGATTCGTGATGTCACCGGTGTAGCAGATCGCCGCTTCACAGATCCCGCCAGCCTCCACCACCGCATCCATCGCCACCTGCATGTTGGGCAGCCAGTTGAGACAGTCGAAAATGCGGAACACATCGACGCCGGCATCCGCCGCTTCCTTCACAAACACACGGACCACATTGTCAGGATAGTTCTTGTAGCCGACGGCATTGGACGACCGCAGCAGCATCTGAAACAGAATGTTCGGAATCCGCTCGCGCATCTGCACCAGACGCTGCCATGGACACTCCTTCAAAAACCTCATTGACGTGTCAAACGTCGCACCTCCCCACATTTCCAGACTGAACAGCCCGGAACAGTTATGAGCGTAGGCATCGGAAATCTGCAGCATGTCATAAGTGCGCATGCGGGTCGCCAGCAGCGACTGATGAGCGTCCCGGAAGGTCGTATCCGTCAACAGCAGCGGCTTCTGCTCAAGCACCCACTTTGCAAGCCCCGCAGCACCCTCCCGCAGAAACAGGGTGCGAGTTCCCGGGGGTGGCTGCACCCCCTTCGGGACCTTTGGCAGCGGTGCGGGTGTGCGACGGGCCGAACGCGGACGCCCCTTCACCAGCGGATTCCCGTTGACAATCGTTTCTGCAAGGTATGTCAGCAGTCGAGTCGCCCGGTTGCGACGGTAATCAAACTGAAACAGTTCCGGAGTCTCATCAATGAATCGAGTGATGCACTCGCCACGCACAAACGTCGGATGCGACATCACCTTGCTGAGGAACGGAATGTTGGTCTTCACACCGCGAATCCGGAACTCCCGCAAAGTCCGCTCCATGCGATGCACGGCATCGATGAAACGGCGTCCACGAGTCGTGACTTTCGTCAGCAGCGAATCGTAAAACGGATTCACAACGGCACCGCTGAAGGCGCTGCCCGCATCGAGGCGAATCCCCATCCCGCCAGCAGAACGGTAATGCGTTACACGACCATAATCCGGCATGAAACTGTTGGCCGGATCCTCGGTCGTCACCCGACACTGCACTGCAAAACCACTGACCACAACATTCCTCTGATCGCCCAGCCCGATGTCCTCATGCGACAGAGGCAACCCCTGAGCCGTCAGGATCTGACATTTGACAATGTCAATGTTCGTGACCTCTTCCGTCACCGTATGCTCAACCTGAATTCGCGGATTCACTTCGATGAAGTAAAAGCGGTTGGCCTCTGTATCCACCAGGAATTCCACGGTGCCGGCGCACGAGTAATCGACAGCCCGCCCGATCTTCAGTGCCGCCTCGAGGATTCCGTCCCGCAGTTCACGACTGAGATTCGGCGCAGGCGCCAGTTCCACGACCTTCTGATGGCGTCGCTGCACCGAACAGTCGCGCTCATACAGATGCACCAGATTTCCGTGCTCGTCCCCAAGCAGTTGCACCTCAATGTGCTTGGCCCGGCCAATGAACTTTTCAATGAATACCTCCGGACTGCCAAAGGCGGTACGCGCCTCGTTGCGAGCAGACTCGAAGGCCGCGTCAAACTCGTCAACCGTTTTCACCGCACGCATCCCGCGACCACCACCACCCTTGGCCGCCTTGATCATCACCGGAAATCCGATTTCCGTGGCGCGCGCCCGAGCCTCCGGGGCGGATTCAATGGATTCCTGAGTTCCCCCGAGGACCGGAACTCCCGCAGCGATGGCGATATTTCGAGCCGCAGTTTTATCACCCAAAGCCTCCAGACAATGCACGGAAGGACCGACGAACTTGATCCCCGCCTCGGCACAAGCCCGCGCGAACTCAGGACGCTCCGACAAAAATCCATAACCCGGATGAATCGCGTCCGCACCAATCTCCTTCGCCAGAGAAACGATGGCGGCAATGTCCAGATACGACCGAATCGGCTCACCCGGACGCCCAATCCGATAAGCCTCGTCCGCCTTGAACCGATGCAGCGCGTAACGGTCTTCATGCGAATAGATGGCCACAGTCCGGATACCCAGTTCCGACGCACTGCGAAACACCCGAATCGCAATTTCCGAACGGTTGGCAACCAGCAGTTTCCTGAATGTCAGCATTTTCGGCGACCCGCAATCTCTGGATAATGAAGCACCTGAATGCATCCAAATACGCAGTCAGGCTGATCTCAAACCCGCGATGGAACGTAGCCGAGGCTTGCTGTGGGTGCAGGGGCCCCGTCGGGCAGATCAACTCTGCCGTGCCGCCCAGAATAGTCCAACCGGCACCCACAATCCACTGCGGGCAGGTCGCGAGAAAAAGCAGACATCGTTTTTTTGAATACCAGTGTTCCGTAAAGTTCCGCCAACCCAACCAGTCCACCGCCCAGAACCACCACACACCCTCATTTTCCAGCCTTTTCCCACACTTCTATCGCGTGGCGATTGCCACACCCACAGTTTTTTCCGACACTGAGGATTCGACGTTTGGGCTCAGATGACACCAGTTTCGGGAAAATCCGAGCGAGGTCGCCTTTTTCTGGCGGACCGCTGGTCGATAGCGGGACTGACAGTCTCTTTATGCCTTTCCTGATAAACCCTCTCGGCACTGCAACCGGATTTCCAGTCCCCCTCCAGAATAAAAGTCGCAGCATTATATGGCGTTCGTCACACTGTCTGTCCTGGAGGGTCTTGAGCGAGGTCGGGTTTACCGCAACCTGCAGCCACCGATCACGATCGGGCGTGAGGAAGTCAACGATGTGCAACTGAATGACGAACGCATCAGTCGCCTGCACGCCAAGCTGCAGGAAGATCATGGCAACATCATCTTCACAGACCTGAACAGCACAAACGGCAGCCGAGTCAATGGGCACCCGGTGCAATTGCACGTGATGCGTCCCGGTGACCACCTGCAGTTGGGCCGCTGCACGCTGCTGTTCGGCTCCGCTGAAGAGATCTCGGACCGCGCACGCAGCCTCGGCATCACTGTCAATGAACTGATGCCCATCAGTCGCACCTTCACTCGCCCCGACGTCTCTCCACCAGCCTCGGCTCCCGGCTTTTTCGCCGAAGCCGGTCGTACCGATCACCTGCCCGCTTCCATGTTCTGCGGCGAATGCCCGCCCCTGCCGGAAAACCTGACGCCGATTCAACGCACCCGCCTCGCCGATCTCTTGCTGTATGCCAGCGAAACCCTGATGCAGATCGTGCTGACATCCGCCGAAACCAATCCCTCCGAAGCCACTGTCACCGTAGACTGGGCCCGTTTCCAGAATCTGCTCAGACTGCAGAAAGACATCGCCGGATGGATTCGCACCACCTGCAATCCCAACAGCGAAGACAGTGATCTCTGAAGCAACCTCGACGCAGACGCTCCACCGCCCATAAACCCGCACTGAGACTGCCCCTGCCGCCCACAAGTGTACTCTGGCAAAGACAAGTTGCCGGCCTTGAGGCCAGTAACAGATGGTCCCGGCCATTGCCCCTCCGGCTGTCACCAACGCACCAGCCTTCAGCCACGACCAACGCCGCCAAAGCCACGAACCGCGACTGCCGGGGCCTGGTAAGTGACTGACGGGTGAATCCGGGAATAACACCTGCAACTGCAGCGGGCAGACAACCCGGCCACTTGAAGAGACCGGGACTGGACCAAAACAAAAGGCTCGGCAGATCTGCCGAGCCTTCGTGGTTTTTGTTCAGGACAGACCGCGAAGATCAGTAATCTCCGACAATCTCACCACCAGCCTTCGTGCCCAGACGCCCCCACACACCATACGGGCTGGCACTGCCGATCACCGTGGCTACACCCAGATTTCCAGTGTCAATGTTCTCTGAGATGAAGCGAACTGAACCGTCAGCCAGGACCACCTGCACGCCACCGGTGTGGAAACTGCTGGGTGCGAACACACCCACCGCCCCATCAGCATTGACGTTACCGTCATTGATGCAGGACGGGCCGTTCGGAGGAGTCACGGTGTAGAACGAGTTGATTTCCGGCTGTCCATCACACCAGATCGAGCTGAAGCGTCCCTTCACAGTCGCCCCATTGGTATAACGGTCACCAGCCCGGATCACCGCAGCAGCAGCGATGCAGGAACCCGGCGACGTCACAATCGCACCCACGTTCACAATCACACCTTCGCGAACAGTCGGAGTCGCCTTGCCGCCGATACCGAAGGCCGCCTGCACTCGCTCACCCATCGCAATTGTGTTGCTGGTGCCGTCAGTGACGTCACGCATGCTGAAGCAGCGACGCAGACAGAACAGGCCACTGACGTCCTGAGCATCGCGGCCGTTGGCTGCGCTGGTGCCGATGAAGTCGCCACGGCAGAAGGCATAACTGGCAGTTCCGCGAGCAGCCACGATGCCGGGGTCCGTCGGACAATTGAAGAAGGAAATGCGCTGGGTATAGACGGCCGGAGCAGGAGCAGTGCCGCTCCACGGAGCCGGACCGCCTGGCGGAATCGGCGGTGACGTCGCCGGATTGCCAGCGTCAATCTGCTGGTAAAGAGCCGTCTGCTCAAGATACGGCAGCAGCGGAATCAGACCCGTCTTGCGCTCGTAGTTGCCGTCCAGACGGCTTGTGTTGCCATAGCCGAAGGTTCCACCCTTGGCGTACGGAAACATATTGAACACATCGTGGTAATTGTGCAAAGCCAGCCCGAACTGCTTCAGGTTGTTCTTGCACTGAGTGCGGCGGGCTGCCTCGCGCGCCTGCTGTACAGCAGGCAGCAGCAACGCCACCAGAATTGCAATGATGGCAATGACCACCAGCAACTCAATCAAAGTAAAACCGCGTCGACGAACCACAGCTGCAACCTCCACGAACTGAGAAATCAATAAAAATGAAATAAATCGCGTCACCGCGAGCGCAGACCTTCACAAGAATATGACGCAGACTGAACATCTGCAAGCCGGAAAGGTTCTGTTCTGCTCAGGATTTGAGCAAAAATGGCGAATTTGACTGCTTTGGAAGGCTGGCATAAAAGCCAGCGTCCGACTACCATGCGGGGTCATCTCAAAAACGCCCCCGAATTCCCTGACCACGTTCGTTTGGCTTCGTGATTTCAACCAGGATGGCCGGCTATGCATCGCTCTGTCTCGTTCACCCTGCTCATCACCTGCTCGTTGACCATCGCACTGGCAGGCTGTGGCAGCGAAAAACTGAATCGCCCACCGGTATTCAAAGTGACGGGAAAAGTCACACTCAGCGGCAAACCCGTTGCCAACGCCGACGTGACTTTCATCCACGATGAATCAAAGCGTGCGGCATTCGGCAAAACCAATGCTGAAGGCGTCTACAAACTGACCACATTCGCGGCCAATGACGGGGCTGTCGAAGGCAAACACTCCATCAAAGTGGTTGATATCCCACCGCCGGCCACAACCCCGGCGCTTGCCGATACGGAAAGCCCGGAATATCAGCCACCAGGCATCGGTCAGGACACCATGCCAAAGCCTAAATCCAACCTTCCCGCGAAGTACTCCGACGCCGCTACCTCAGGGCTTTTCGGCGTCGTGAATGCGGACGGCGGCGAGAATGTCATTGACCTGCAATTGACGCCCTGAACATCCCCCCCGCCCAAAAGCCGGATATTCACAGTTCCTGCCGACAATACCGCGGATTCTGCCCACAATGTCCGGTCGCTCCGAAGCCCGTCGCTTTATCCTGCAGATGCTGTTCCTGCTGGACCAGAACCCCGAAGCTGATCTTCAGCGGATCGATCGCCACGCGGCCCTCGAATTTCGCGACCCTCAGATTCGAAATTTCATCCGCCGCATCCTGGACGGCATTCGTCAGCAACGCACAAAACTCGATCAGCAGATCCGCCAGACCGCCCACAACTGGCGACTGGAACGCATGGCCATCACCGACCGAAATGTCCTGCGTCTGGGCCTCTATGAGATGCTGCACGAGGGCACTCCTGCCCCAGTGGCCATCAATGAAGCCGTCGAAATCGCCCGCGAATTCGGCTCAGAAAACTCGGCCGCCTTCGTCAACGGAATCCTCGATCGACTCAATCCCCACAGTCGCTCTGCGAAACCACAAAACACCACTGCCCCGGCAACAGAAGAGCCCAACAGCACGGAATCCCAGTCGTAACCCAGGCAGTCGCCAGCGGCCGAAAAACCTGCTTATGCCAGCCACTGAACACGGACGGCAATGATGGGTGGGACAAAAGTCGAATGGGAGTGTGAGACGGACTTCCTTTGGTGGAAAAACGCAGTGTTTTTGGGGTGGTGGGGTGCGTAAGTTGCCCGGGCTGAAGCCCAGGCTACGGTTTTTGTCCTTGGCATCGGGAATGCCCGGGCTACCTGTTTGCCCGTTGCGTCAAGCCTGACAGCCAGTCGCCGTTACTGCTGACCAGATCCACCCGCCGGCCCGGACTCCGCTGCTGCCTGCTTCCGGAAAATGATCACATGCTGCATCGGCAGCACATGCACAGTCTCCAGCCACGACAGACCGAATTCCGGCTGCTCTGCCTCCAGTCGAACCTGTGCCTGAGTCATCTTGTGGACCTCTTTGATCGGTACCGCAGGATCCTCCTTGCGGTACTCCACAAACACCAGCCGACCACCAGGCTTCAGCGCCTTCGAAATATCGGCCAGCATCTCATACGGGTACTCAAACTCATGGTACACATCCACCATGATGGCCATGTCCACACTGGCCGGTTTCAGACCGCTGCGTTTCTGAGTCCCGCGGATGGGTTCCACATTTTCAACTCCCAACTGCTGACAGTACGCCTTCAGCCGATCCAGCATCTCCTGCTGCACATCCACAGCCAGCACTTTTCCGCCCGGCAGAATGGGTTCCGCCATCAGCATGGAGATGACTCCACTGCCAGCCCCGATGTCCGCCACCACATCGCCGGGCTTCAGTCGCAGCGCACGAATCAACAGCGTCAAACGCTCCTCTTCCTCCCGCGTTGACCGTTCGAGCCACGCGGCACCGGCGAAACCCATCACATGCGCAATCTCGCGGCCCATGTAGAATTTGCCGATGCCGTTGGGATCATGAATGCGACGAGTTTCATAGCGGTCCGCTGCTGCAGTTGCCTGCGTCGGATCTGCCGCCGGCTCATCGGCCCGCAACAATCCCCCGCAAACGCTGACGCACACCAGGAAAAATGCCCTGCTCATCACCCCATTCCCCCTGCTGCAGCCCCTCAACCCGTCACACTCAGTCACACTGCACAAACGGCGTTCAGCCTGCCGGAACCACCGTCGCCTTTTTGATGTAGTCCATCTTCGGAAATTCCTTCTTCAGATAGGCATTGCCCTCTTCCTGAATCAGTGGCTGCTGCGGTCGCTGCCCGTACTCAGAAGTGATCTTCTGCACCACATCCAGCCCCTCCACCACTTTGCCGAATGGGGCGAATCCCAGATCATCCAGACGCTGATTGTCCGCAAGGTTGATGAACAACTGACAGGTGCGGGTGTTCGGGCCGCGGGAGGCAAAGGTGATCATTCCCTCGCGATTGCTCTGCGTTACCTTGTCGTCTTTAATCTCCCGATCCTTCCACTTCGCGTAAACAGCCGGATCTCCGTTCATACCCCACTGCACAACAAATCCTGGCACCACCCGAAAGAATCGACACTCGTCATAGAAACCAGCCTGCACCAGTTCGTGAAACCGGTCGGCCCCCAGCGGTGCCCATTCACGCTGCACTTCTACCGTGAAGTCCCCGCAGCTGGTTTCAAACTTCACACGGAATTTTTCCGGAGCCTTTGTGGCCCTGGCTGTTTCCTGAGCCTCCACCAGTCCCGCACCAAACACCAGCAGCATAGCCGCAGCCAGAATTCTCATTCCCGTCTCCAATTGTCTCTCAATCCGTTCGATTTCCATCACCCTCGGACATGCAGCCGAACGCCAGCATGCCCTCCTGCCCTATCATTGTTACCCGAAACCGGGCCTGTCTGCCACCGAGCGGACTCGGTAAACCGAGCGACCCCAGCTCCGAGTTCCATGCAGAACACCCGATCCACCGCCCAGAAAATCCTGCAGGACCGTCAAATTCGCCCCCCAATAATGAACATCCGCAAAGTTCCCGTATGAGTTATTCCCCCGACCGGGAAGGGAATGGTTGATTACTGGCAGGAACCGCAGATCCAGACCTTGTCGTGGCGACGACCGGCAGCAGAATGCTACAATTCCTGCGGAACACCGTGTGAACTCCTGCCGCCGGATTCGCCTCCCTCCAGGCACTCTTGCCCCATGACTCCCAGACAACCGCATATCCCCGCTGCCCTGCTGTTCACTGTCCTGATCGGCTGCAACTCGGCCGATCAGGTGGTCCGCTACACAGCGGAAAGTGAGCAACAGCAGTTTCTGACCTCCGAACTGATCCGTGACCGTTTTCAGTCGGTTCCATTCAGCTGGAATGTTCCTGGCGAATGGAAATCGGCTCAGAATGACGAGTTCAGCAAGTTTGCGTGGCTGGCTGGTCCCTCCGGGCGGACACGCATCACAGTCAGTGATCTGCCTGCCACTGCCGGAATTGCCCCACAGGTCACTCGCTGGGGCGGACAGATCGGATTGCAGCCGGAATCACCCGCCGCGCTGATGAACTCCGTCGAACCCCTGCCCCTCACCGGGATGACCGGTCAGTGGGTTGAACTGAAGGGGCCGAACGAAACCATTCTGGGCATGCTGTTGACCTACAGGGAAAAGCTGTGGGTGGTCAAACTTCGTGGCAGTAACGAGGAAGTGGGATCACTCAGGGAACAGTTCCGCAGTTTCTGTCAGTCGTGGAGCTCCGGCTGACGCCGGCAGGACTCATCAAACATTCTCAGCCGTATGGCCTCGCCACACGGCCTGATTCAGGAGTACCCTCATGTCTGTTCTGACAGCTCCAGGCGGAGTCACCGGCCCTGATTCACGTCAGATCGCCCGCGACGCCAACAGTCTGCTGACCCGCTGCATCTCGGCACTGGCTTCACTGAAGCTGACCGTTGTACTGTTTCTGCTGGGGATGGTCATCGTTTTCATCGGCAGTCTCGCACAGGCACGTCGCGACGTCTGGCAGGTGATGGACGACTATTTCCGCTGCTACGTGGCGAAAATCGATGTGCAGGATCTGTTTCCCCCGTCGATGTTCGGCGAGCGCGGCGAGAAACTGGCAGCCGGTCTGGGCCAGTTCCGCTACATCCCGTTTCCCGGTGGCTGGACCATTGGCTGGCTGATGCTGTTCAATCTGCTGGCAGCTCATGCGCTGACCTTCCGCGTACGAGTTCGCGGACTGAAGCTCATTGCCGGCATTGTGTTCGTCACACTGGGCCTCGTAGTGATGGCGGTCACCGTTTACACGGGCAACATGCAGACCGGAGTTGAAACCGGGAATACTCTGCTTTCACCCGGTCAGATCTGGCAACTGATGATGGCCATCCTCGGACTTACCGGTGTCGCCGGGATTGTCTTTGCCGTGCTGGCAAAGCAGGCCTCATTCTCAGGACGAATGCTGCGTGCCAGCATCGGTGCTGTGCTGCTGGTAACGTTTTTGTATTACTTTTTCGGCGGCCCAGCGGTTCAGCCTGACCTGTCCGCCATGCGAATTCTGTGGCAGTTGATGAAGGGCTCGGCCTGCTCAGTCATTCTGCTGCTGGGATCTATGCTGCTGTTTGAAAAACGTGGCGGCATCGCTCTGCTGCACTTTGGTGTGGCCCTGCTGATGATCAGCGAACTGCAGGTGGGACTGGTAGCCAAGGAAACCAATCTGTCGCTGACCGAAGGTGAAGTAGCCAGCTACGCGCGTGATATCCGCGTTCGCGAACTGGCCATCATCAGTCGCCTCAGCGATGGGAAGGATGACGTTGTTGTCGTTCCGGAAAAACTGCTGGTAAATGCAGCACCCGAGGACAAGTCACCCAATGCGACTCCCCAGGCCAGTATCACTGCGGACCAGAAAATTGAGCTGCCCGATCTGCCGTTCGATATCGCAGTTCGTCGCTTCTATCGCAACAGCGAACTGCGGGCTCTGACGCCGGCCGATTCCCGGCTGGACGAAGGACTCGGTTCGTTTGCCGCCGTGAAGCCACTGCCCCCGGTCACCGGTATGGATGACACCATGGATCAAAGCAGCGTACTGATTGATCTGGTCGATCGCCAATCCGGCTCGGTGCTGAAATCCATGCTGGTGTCCCAGAACGTCAGCGAGCTGAACTCCACACTGGCGGAAAAAGCGACCATCGGTGAAAAGGACTACTACTTCTATCTGCGATTTCAGCGAAACTACAAACCATACTCGGTCAAACTGCTGGACGTCAGTCGCACCACGTACGTCGGGTCCTCCACTCCACGCGATTTCCGCTCCAGCATCGAGATTACTCAGGACAATCGCACCGAACGCTTCACACTGTGGATGAACAATCCCCTGCGGTATCGCGGTGAAACCTTCTACCAGTCCAATTACCTGACACTGCCCAGCGGGCAGGAAGCGTCCACGCTCTCAGTGGTTCGTAACAGTGGCTGGATGCTGCCCTACATCGCCTGTATGGTGGTGGCCTTTGGCATGTTCGCTCAGTTTGGCCAGACACTGATGAGATTTCTGGGTCGGCTGGATCGCCACGCCACAGTTCCGGCAGGCTCCCTGCCAGAAACCCGCTGGAACCCCGCTGCAGGTACTGCTGCGAAAGTCGAGCCCCTGCAACCGGGTGCCGGACCAATTGCCTCCGCGCTGCGTATCTGGCTGCCGATCCTGCTGACCGGCGTCTGCGTGCTCTGGCTGGCTCGCGGTGTTCGCAGCCCTGAGCCCGTCGAGGGAACATTCAATCTGTACGCTGCTGCACAATTGCCGGTGGCCTGGAATGGTCGTGCTCAGCCACTCGATTCCGTAGCCCGCACCCTGCTCCTGATGACATCACATAAGTCAACCCTCGAAATCGAACTCGAAGCATGGCAACTGAACGATGCCGCAGTTCGCGACAAGCTGCTGAATGCGGTTCGGAAAGCGTGGCCGGAAAAAGCCCGTGGGGCGAACTTCGAAAAACTGAATACCCTGCAGGGGTCGTATTCGGACTGGATCACAGCACTGGCTGAGTTCGCCGGTGAAGAGCAGTCTGCCATTGAAGAACGCCTGCGACCATTGATGGTGCGGAAGGCCCCGGCCATTCACTGGCTGCTGGATCTGATTCTGCGGCCTGAACTGGCTGAACGTCATCGCGTCATCAAAATCAACGACGACCAGCTGCTCGCTTTGCTGTCACTCAAACAGCGGCCCGGATTCGTCTACTCGCTGGCCGAAATCCGTCCCAACCTGCAGGCTCTTGACAATGCCTTCCAGAAGGGCAACGAGAAACGCCGCGAGAAACGCGAGTTTGATCTGACCACACTGGAGCGTCGCGTGGGAGCACTGTTCGACACCATGGGACGCCTGAACCAGGTTGCTCAGGTGTTCCAGAGCCAGCCCGGGGATAACCTGCTGGAAAGCTCCATCACCGTCTGGCGGATCCTGCAGCGTCTGGGAGAAAGCAAGGCGGTCATGGCCGTACCAACCGGTACGGATGATGAAACGCATTCGTGGGAAACCTTCATCGTGGCCAGCAGTCTTGCGCAGCTCAATCAGCAACTGCAGGATGCCGGAATCTCCAGCAGTCAGCAGTTCGCAGACTGGATCCGCGACGTGCGACCACTGCAACTGGTGCAGACTTCAGTCAAAGGTACCTGGGACATCCTCAAAAACACTCCCACCCCCGGTGAAGCCGCCGACGCAGACGGCACTGCGGATGTTGCCAAACGCGCTGCGGATGCGCTGCAGCGAGTCGAAGATCCGTTCCTCAGCAGCGTTCTGAAACTGATTGCTGACGCCGGACCGGGAAAAACCGGAGCGGAGATTGCTGCCAATGTCACAAAAGAGCAGGCCGCTGCACTGGCCAGCCAGCGTATCGCTGCCGAACTGTTCGAGGTCATTTCGGAACTGCAGCAGAATGCCCCGCAGGATCGCCGTGTGGATGCCATCCGTACCAGACTGCAGGCGGCCGGGTCCGCTGATGAAAATTCACTGATGAATGTGGTCAACCAGGAAATTGCCGGACTGATCTGGAGCGATCTGCAGAAGCACGCCGCAGAGGTCATGCCCGGAGGCGCTGCCAGCAAAACCTTCAATGACAGCGCCGCATTTGTCAGCGACATCTTCAATGCATGGAAGGCCAGTGACGCCATTGCCTTCAATACAAAACTGGACGCCTACCAGCAGTGGCTGAAACAGGCCGCGCTGCCGCATGTGGATCTGCAGCGGGTGCAACTGGAAGCATGGTTCAACTACTTCGAACCTTTCTGGAAGGCCATTTATCTGTATGTTCCGATCATCCTGATCGTGTTCGTCGGCTGGCTGTTCCCGCTGAATGGTTCACTGCAGCGATCTGCGTTGTTCCTGCTGGTCCTGTCGTTCATCGTACACACGTTTGCCCTGTGGCTGCGGATGAAAATCTCCGGACGACCGCCCGTCACCAACCTGTACTCGTCAGCCATCTTCATTGGCTGGGGAGTTGTGATTGCGGCATTCTTCGTGGAACTGTTCCTGAAGAATGGCATCGGCAGTCTGGTCGGAGCTTCCACGGGGTCAGCAGCCCTCGTCATCGCGCATTATCTGGCATTGGATGAAGGTGACACGATCGGTGTCATGCAGGCCGTGCTGGATACGGCCTTCTGGCTGGCCACACACGTCGTCTGCATCACTCTGGGATACTCGGCCACCTTCGCCGCCGGATTCCTCGGTGTTGCCTGGTGTACCATTAACCTGCTTGAACGACTGCTGGGGCGTCCAGTGAAGGATTCCCGCAGCCAGCCACTGCTGCCGCACGTGGGACGACTGGTTTACGGTACACTTTGCTTCGCTCTGTTCTTCAGCCTTGTTGGAACCGTTCTCGGTGGCCTGTGGGCCGACGATTCCTGGGGCCGTTTCTGGGGCTGGGACCCGAAGGAAAACGGAGCCATGCTGATCGTCATGTGGAACGCCGTGATTCTGCACGCTCGCTGGGACAGGATGGTGGGAGATTTCGGCACCAGTGTGCTCAGCATGTTCGGTAACATCGTCACGGCCTGGTCGTGGTTTGGTGTGAATGAACTTCGAGCCGGTCTGCACAGTTACGGCTTTACGGAGGGTCGACTTTATGCACTGGCGATGTTCTTCACCGTGCAGATGGCGCTGATTGCCCTGTTCCTCGTGATTGGCAGCGGACGACAGAAAGCCCCACCGAAGCCCGCCGCAGCATGGCAGTAATCAGACCGTGAGTACCATGTCAGCTCAGCAGCAGATTTCTGCAGAACCCATCGTCTGGATCAACGGACGACTGGTTCCATGGAGTCATGCCGCACTGCCGGTGTGGGACCTTGGAGTCGTCGCGGGCGCGGCGGTTACGGAAGCCGGCCGCACCTACGGCGGACGATTTCTGTTCGCCGATCAGCACATCGAACGACTGCTGCATGCACTGCAGGAACTGGATTTTCCTCCAACTCCGGCAAAACATCAGCTTCTGCAGGCTGCCACTGAAATCATTCAACACAACCTGCAATTACTCCCGCACGGCTCTGATCTGGGAGTCGTGATGTTTTCCACGGCGGGAGAAAATTCCACATATCTGGGCCGTCCGGCCGGCCAGCCGACAACGGTGGTACATACCTATCCGCTGCCATTTGCAATGTGGCGAAACGCGTTTGTGTCAGGAGTCCGACTCACTGTCTCGAGGCTGCGACAAATCCCCGCAGACTGCTTTCCAGTATCGCTGAAGGTTCGTAATCGCCTGCACTGGTGGCTGGCCGACCATGCGGCCGAACAGCAGTCACCGGGCAGTCGCGCTCTGCTGCTGAATCGCAATGGGAGCGTTGCCGAAACCAGCACCTCCAGCATTTGTGTCGTCAGCAACGAACACGTGGCCACCCCGGACGGCGATGTGCTGAACAGCCTCAGCAGCCGACTTGTCGAGCGACTGTGTCACGACGCCGGGATTCCATTTACCCGTCGCAGAGTGAATCCGTCCGAGCTGCAGGATGCGGACGAGATCTTCCTGACATCGTCGCCGTCCTGCCTGCTGCCCGTGCTGTCCGTGGATGGCTGCAAAACCCGGATTCCCCCCGGCGAGGGACCAGTCTTTCGGCGACTGCTGCGGGACTGGAGCCTTGCGACCGGAGTGGATCTCGAACGGCAGATGCTGCAATAACGCAGGTCCGCTGTCAGCCCGTAATCTCCCAGCCCCGACGGTACTCCCTCGACAGATATTTTTCCGCAGCGGGGGCATTCAGAATACGGCCCGTCTCCTGGTCAAATTCAATCGTCTGACCGGAACGATAGGCCACATTCGCCAGCAGCACAATTTCCGTAAATGGAGCCGCATAAGCAAAGGCACTGCCGGTCCGGGCCCCCGTGCGACAGGCATCCAGCCACTGCCGATGATGTCCCGGAGATTCCGGCAGCGACGGTGCGGGTGCCTTAAAGTCTGCAAACTGAGCCTCTGGCAGCAGTTTCGGAAAACCATCATGAGCAATTGCGATCCGACCTTTGCTGCCGATGAAGAGTGATCCGTTCATCGGCAGCTCGGCTGCAATCTCCGGCTTCGGCTTCGTCTCACCCTCGTACCAGTAAAGGGTGACCGGCGGCAGATCACCACGCTGTCCGAATTCAAACTTTGTTTCCATCCATGCCGGAGCACTCCACAGTGACGGTGCAGGACCTCGCGATGTCACCTTCACACGTCCCCCCAGTCGCAGTGCCCAGAATGCGGGATCAGCGAGATGGATGGCCATGTCTCCCACCGCTCCGCAGCCGAAATCCCACCAGCCACGCCACTTGAACGGCACGTAGGCCGGGTGGTATGGACGTTCGGCCGCAGGACCCAGCCACAGATCCCAGTTGAGCGCACCCGGGACGGCCGCAGTTTCTGTGGGACGATCCATACCCTGCGGCCACCATTTCCCCGGCCGGTCGGTAATCACGTGCACCTCCTGTACATCACCGATGGCCCCTGACTGCAACAGCTCCACCAGCCGCAGATAACCTGGATGCTCATGATTCTGAGTTCCCATTTGCGTGGCGACTTTCTTTTCACGCGTCAGCGCGGAAATCAGTCGAGCCTCCTCAACGGTGTGCGTCAGAGGCTTTTCACAGTATACATGCAGACCACGACGCAGTGCACGAACGGTGGCCGGAGCATGATGATGGTCGGGAGTTGCCACGACCACGGCCTCCAGATCGGTCTGCTCCAGCAGCTGCCGATAGTCCGCATACTTCTTTGCCTGCGGGTGGCGAGTGGCGGCAGCACCCAGTCGATCGGCATCCACGTCACACAGTGCCGTGATGTTTTCCGAGCTGACTGCATCCAGATCACCAGCCCCGCGCCCACCAACACCAATCGCACCGATCTTCAGCCGCTCATTCGCACCCGCAATCCGAGCGTAACTGCTGCGGGAAAATGTGGCCGCCGTGCAGGCAAAAGCGGCAGACTTCAGAAAGTGACGACGTCCGGATGAACGCACCATGATCGGATCTCCCGGGCAGAAAGCAGAGCAGATAAACACGCACGACCAATTCTGACAGTGCCAGTGCGGCAATGCAACCGCCCGGTTGACATCCACACGTCCGGCACTCGGCTCGACATTTCGATCATCGACTCAGGACATCCGGAATACAGAAAACATGGCGAGCTGTAAAAGAAGCCCACATCCGGAACGCGAGGCGTCCTGAGTGCCTCGTACGACACTGCCGCGACCGCAATTCGAACATCCGACCATCTGGTGATCACATAACCAGAATCAACACAAATCCCCTGAATTTTTGCAGTCAATAGCGGATCGTCTGCAACTGCATCCTGCGCGGTGACTGGGATGAGGTTTTCCAGCACATCGATGCCATAACAACTCCGCAGAATGCTCCGTTGAGGAAGGCCGAATGAAAACGGCTCAGGAATTGTTGCTGGAGCAGAATACGCTGGACGAGCATTTGCGGATTGATGCGAAGACGGCAGCCGACGTGGGAACATCACTGCTGGAAACTGTATGCGCGTTCGCAAATGAACCGCAGCCTGGTGGCGGCTGGATTCTGCTGGGGGTGGCTGCTTCCTCAAATTCACAATGGCCTGTGTACGAGGCTGTCGGCGTTCACGATCCGGACAAACTGCAGCAGGAAATTGCCTCCCAGTGCGCATCTGTTTTCAACGTCCCGGTGCGGCCAAAAATCGTGGCAGAAAGGCTCGGAGAAAAGACACTGATCACGGTGTTTGTTCCCGAGGCCGGAATACATGAAAAGCCCGTCTACTTCAAAAATCAAACGCTGCCAAAGGCTGCTCGCAGACGGATTGGCTCGACCGATCAGCGGTGTACCGAAGATGATCTGATCATCTTCTACCAGAATCGTCGCGGTGAGACTTATGACGAGCAGGTCATCGGGGACGCTACCGTCGCCGATTTCGATGATGAGGCAATTGAATTGTACTGCCAGCTTCGCAGGGAAGTGCATCCGCAGGCAGAAGAACTGACATGGAATCGCGAAGAACTTCTGGAAGCACTGGGTGCTGCAAAACGAATTGACGGGAATCTGATACCAACCGTTGCCGGCATACTTCTGTTTGGCAGTTCCAGAGCTCTTAGGCGATTGTTTCCCATGCTGCGGATTGACAGCATTCGTGTGCCCGGGCTGCAATGGGTCAAGGATCCGGATCGCAGATTTGATACGGTTGAAATTCGGGCGCCTCTGTTACGAGCATTCCAACGGGTGCGATCAGCCATTGTCGATGACCTGCCGAAAGCTTTTTCTCTTCCGGCGGGAGAAGTCCAGGGACGCGAGATCCCATTGCTCCCGGACCGAGTGATTCGCGAAGTCGTGGCCAATGCCGTGATGCATCGCGACTACCGAGTTCATGGGTCAATCCAGATCATCCGCTACAGCAATCGCCTTGAAGTACGAAACCCCGGCTATTCCCTCAAGGCAGACGAGCGACCTGGTCAACCGGGTTCCGAAACACGCAATCCCAAAATTGCCGCTGTACTTCACGACGTCAACTTTGCCGAAACAAAAGGCAGTGGCATCCGAGTGATGCGCGAGCTGATGGATGAACAGGGCCTGTCGTCCCCGGTCCTGCAGTCTGACCGAACCGGGAACAGCTTTATGGCGATGCTGCTGTTCCATCATTTCCTTAGTCAGGATGACCTCGCCTGGCTGAAATCCTTTGATCAGAACAGCCTGACAGAGGACGAAATGAAGGCCATGATTTCCGCTCTCGAACTGGGGGCTATCGACAATTCCACCTACCGAACCATCAATCGTGAGATAGACACTCTGGCAGCCAGTAAGCACTTACGAAAACTATGTGACTTCGGACTGTTGGAAAAGAAAGGCAGTGGTCCAGCGACCTACTATGAGCCTACCGATCGCGCGCTGGAGAACTGGCCTCCCGGCACAGCGAACACAGTCAATTCACCGGTGCCTGACCCCCAAAAGCAGGAGCTCGACACCAAAAAGCAGGAGCTCGATACCAAAAAGCAGGAGCTCGATACCAAAAAGCAGGAGCTACCGAGTGATCTGGTGGAACGGATTGTCGCTCAGGGCAAAAAGGGTGACAAAGCAGAAATCCTCAATCTTGTAGTGGAATTGTTGACAGTTAGGGAGATGTCAACATCGGAGCTGGCCACACACCTTACGAGGGCTGTCGACTACGTTCGCCGAACCTACATCAGGCCTCTGGTCGACGCGGGCAGGATACAGTCATCGAACCCGGATAATCCGACGGATCCGGAATTGACCTATCGAGCAGTTCCACCATCAACTCGGAGTCATGAATCCAACCGGTAGCCTGCCGTCCGGGGCCGCAAGGACGTCTCAGCGGCTGGCCTGCAGCGCCTTGACAATGAAATTCCGAGGCACCGTTGCTCGCGGAACCTTCTGCCGGAACCAGCTGCGAATGTCCGCATCCAGCCCCACACCGTGCATGAAGTTGTAAATCGCCTTCGACAGTGATTGCCCAAGCGTGTCATGATCGACGCCTGTCGGATCGATGAACTGCACATCGTTCTTCGCAAATGTCCCCGCCGGCAGCGGCTTCAGCACAACCCCGTAACGCTCAGGGTGCAGCCCCACCGGTGAATGCACCGTACATGTAAACCGATGGAAAAATCCGCTGTGAATACAGCCCTCCTCGAACAACTGGCGGACGTACTCCAGAGCATCCACGGTTTCCTGGACTGTCTGAGTCGGAAAGCCGTACATCAGGTAAGCGTGCACCAGAATACCGGCATCACTGAAGCCACGGGTCACACGCGCGACCTGAGATACGGAAACTCCTTTTTCCATCAGCGCCAACAGTCGGTCCGAAGCCACCTCCAGTCCACCGGAAACGGCTATGCAGCCACTGTCCGCCAGCAACTGACAAAGCTCCGGAGTAAATGACTTTTCAAAGCGAATGTTGCCCCACCACGAAATCCTTAAACCCCTCGACAGAATTTCCTCCGCCAGAGCCCTCAGTCCCTTTGGCGGCGCAGCTTCATCAACAAAATGAAATCCGGTCTGTCCCGTTTCCGCTACAATCGCCTCGATCCGGTCCGCCAGTACCCGCGCGGCCGGGGCGTCATAACGGGAGATGTAGTCCAGCGTCACATCACAGAAACTGCACTTCTTCCAGTAACAACCATGCGCTACTGTCAGCTTATTCCAGCGCCCGTCCGACCAAAGCCGATGCATCGGATTCAGCATATCCAGAGTCGACAGATAGTCCGGCAGTGGCAGACCATCCCATGTCGGAGTCCCGGTATGGGCAAACGGCACGTCCGGTTCCACACCCTGCACATACCGCACTTCACCCGATTCCGCATCTCGAAAGTATGCCCGAGACAACTGCTCACGACTCCGCTGACCTCGCAAATGCTGATCCAGCGCCAGCAGCGGCCTTTCGCCGGCATCCAGCATCACAAAATCAAAATAGTCGAATACTCGCGGCTCACACAGTTCACGCAGCTCTGTGTTCACATAGCCGCCACCCAGCACCAATACAGCCTGCGGATAACGTTGACGTATGGTCTGAGCAATTCGGAAAGACGCATACACGGTGCCCGGAAACGGGACAGTCAACAGGACAACCTGCGGCTGATGTCGCTGCATGGATGCCTCCGTCAGTTCCTGCAGCATGTCATCCAGCAGGGTTGTCGGAGACTGCAGAGCGTGTGCCAGTTGATCAAATGACGGCTGACTGGCTGCCAGTGACTCGGCATAGCGTACAAATTCAAACCGTTCGTCAATCGACTCCCGAATTACATCAGCCAGATCACTCAGATACAGCGTGCACAGATGACGGGCTCGGTCCTGCACCCCCAGAGCTCCAAATGCCCACGCCAGAGAATCCTCGCCCGATTCTTCATCCCCCTCAAACACATCCAGCGACGCAAAACGCGGCCCCTCAGGCAGCAGCGCACGGGCTGCAATGCGATGCGCCAAAGTGCTGTCACGCCCCTGCAGGAAACTGATCACCCGATCGATGGTGGAAATGTAATCTTCGAGCTGACTCAGAAATGCCGTCGTAGCCGGTCGCTGCCTCGCGGTTGCGTCACCTGCAGCGAGGCCGGCAATCCTCCGCAAACCGTCAGCACTCAGCAATCGCAGCACCAGTGCCAGTGCCAGATCTTCCTGCACAGCCGATAAACCCTGACTGCGCAGGAAACCAGTCAGATACGCAGTACTGGGGTACGGGGTATTCAACTGCGTCATCGGCGGTATCAGCAGCAGATACCGCACGCCTCTGCTGGAATTCTCAGTGCTGCTCAACATCGCTCAGCCAGCCCGCTGCATCCAGTGGAAATTCATAAGGCTGTCCATCCAGTTGCAGTCGATTGCTGCCTCGAACGTCCTCAAAATATGCCTCTGAAACCCGCACACGCGACAAATGCAGCGTGTTCGAAATCTGAATCACCCGAGCATTCTGCGGAGCAATCATACCGATCGTCGTCAGGGCCGCCTCAACTGCTTCCCGGTCCGTCTCAAATGTGATCGGAATCATTGCCGCTTCCGGATGATTTCCGGTGATACAGTTCACTCGAGTCACGATGGGATCGATCTGTTCGACCACCCTGCGAGTCGTGAATTCGGCAAGGCCAATACCCGTGCCATTGCCATAAGTTTCCGGGGTGAGGCCACGCACAAAAATCCTCCGACAGCGAACACTGTCCTGCGCCGTCGCTGCATGGTCGTTGAATTTGCGACCTATCACATTCGCATCCATGCCCACACCGCTGATGTTCTTCCCGATCCGGTCAACAATCAGCAGGTCCACATCCGCAAATGGCAGCCGCGGAAGCCAGTCGTTCGCCTGTGACAGCAGTTCAGGTTCGCGGCGGCCAAAGTCCTCAGGACGCACCGCTTCCACAAGAGCCGTTCTGTCCTCTGAGTTTTCCAGAATCGCCATGCCCCCGCAGACACGACAGACCCGCAGGACCTGCTCAGCCACCTGCTCAATAATCTCCGGAAAACTCATCGTCAGAATCCCGGCATGATACACCTTCGCTCCCGCATGCTTCCCCAGCCCGATCAGCATCATCTTGTGCAGACCGGATTCGACAGGCCCGACAAAACGAGTATGCGGCTTCACTCGGTTCACCACAAACACATGATCCGCCTCAGCCGCATATCGATCAAAGTGAACTGGCATGCCAGTGCTGGTCTGAGCCACCACCACAGTCTCCATGGTGGCCCGAATCGGCGCCCCGACACTGGCCTCCGTGACACCCAGACTGGCCAGCATCTTCACCTGACCGTCCGCTGTTCCGCCACCATGACTGCCCATGGCCGGAACCAGAAACGGAGTGGCACCCAGAGCCCGAAAGTGATCCGCAATGCCCTTCAGAATCACCGCGATGTTTGCAATCCCGCGACTGCCTGCCGTGATTGCCACCGTCTGACCGGCACGCACCTGATGCTGCAGCCGCAACCCCTGCAACTGCTGCTCAACGGCAGCTGGAATATCCAAAAGTTCAGGCGAGCTGAAGTGCTGAAGTACGTCGCACATTCGAGGCAACTGCGGCACAGAAATCCCCTGATCACTTGCGGCTCTGTTTCAAATACAGCCTGCCCGTCTGACATCAAACGCCGGCAGCTGCACGAATTTCACCACACCACAGCCACGAAGTCGAGCCCTGACAGAAACGGACTCAGGAAGTCCTCACCGGCAGACGGTCAATCTGCGCGGCCAGGATAAAGTCATTCAGCGACAGTCCCTGAATTGCATGAGTCCAGATCTCCACCGTCACATTCCGGTAACCCACCAGATGCAGATCAGGATGGTGTGCGTGGGCTTCTGCAAGTTCTGTGATCGCCTGAAAGAACTCCATCCCCGCCCGAAAATGCCTGACTCGCCACGAGCGACGTATGCGGTCCGGCCCCGCAGCCAGCTCCCAGTCCGGCAATGCCTGCAACTGCTCCCGAGCCTCCTGCTCGGTCATCCGCGGCACACCACCTTCACACGGAACACAACGCGCCTGACACAACTGCTCCACCGACTGACTCTCTGTCATCCCTTAATCCTCCCGCTCTGGAAAACACTCGCCAAATCCGCTACACCTGCAAAGCAGGCAACAACACCGATTCCACTCCCCGCCTCAGGACGTTCCCGGATGTCAGACCGATCACTCCCCGCCCAACCGCACGTGCTCGCCATCCACGCACACCCGGACGATATCGAATTCCAGTGCGCCGGCACACTGCTGCAACTGAAAAGCCTCGGCTGCAGAATCTCCGTCGCCACCATGACTCCCGGAGACTGTGGCAGCGCTGAACACTCCGCTGAAGACATCGCCCGTATTCGCCGCGCAGAAGCCGCAGCTGCCGCGAAAATCCTTGAAGCCGATTACACCTGCCTCGAATTCCGCGATCTGTCCATCGTTTTCGACAACGACAGCCGTCGCCGCATGACCGAATTCCTTCGCAAAACAGCCCCCGATATCATCCTCACAGCACCTCCAGTTGACTACATGCACGATCACGAAATCACCAGTGCACTCGTCCGCGACGCCTGCTTCAACGCCTCAGTGCCCAATTATCGCACCGGTCAATGGGACCCGGCACCCGTCGCCAGACAGATTCCCTGGCTGTACTTTGTGGATCCGGTGGAAGGTACTGACCACTTCGGTCACCGCCAGCCCACCGACTTCATCATCAACATCTCGGAACAGCTGGAAACCAAAATTGCTGCCTTGTCCTGCCATGCCAGCCAGCGAGAATGGTTACGACGACAGCACGGCATGGACGAATACACGGAAGCCTGCCGACGCTGGGGCACAGCCCGCGGAAGGGAAGCCGGATTCCCCTGCGGTGAAGGGTTCCGCCAATATAAAGGGCACCCGCACCCGACCAGCAATGCACTGGCAGACCTGCTTCAGAAACGCGTCCACCGCACCGGCAATTGATCAGAAACGCCACGCTGGCGGCGAAAACGCGCCTGCCTGATCACGGAGCCTTTGACTCAGGTGCCGGGACTGTATCCGCCGGAGCGGCTTCAACGGCCGCCGCAGACTGCTGCTGGTGGTCGTGGTCGTGAATCGCGGTTTCCGCAGCCGAAGGCAGTTTCGCTGTCGAAGCTGCGTTGATGGAACTCCACGTCCACCAACTGGCTATGGACATCGCCACGACCGTGTACAGGAACAGGGCCGACAGCATTTTTCCGATGGCGCTGCCAGCCGTCACATCATCCGCCGAAAACTGCTCAACTTCCACAGCAGAAAACAGCGGTGCATCCGAGGTGGCTGCTGTTGTTTCATGGGAGGCATGGTCAGTCATGACAGAGTTCTCCGGACAGGTATCAACCAAAACGGCAGCAGCATATCGACAATGTTCAGCACAACAGCACCGTCTTTTTGAGCGTTTCCGCTGCTGTTACCTGCTCAGCATACCCCGTACCGGGCATTTCCGGCCATTCCACCGGCTGATTTCAGACGTTTTCCGGAATTGAAAACAGACCGTCATTTCTGCAGTCAGGAAATCTGCCGGCCTTAAAAACCCTGACCAGCATTTCCCGCAATTTTAACAAATCCCGACATGATTCCGCGGCATCAGCGGTCAGTCGACAGCACAGGGCAGCGGAATTTTCGTGGCCCGTACAGAATTTCCTGTCGCCAGATCCACGTTAATTCACTGATCCCCAATGATCCCATGGAGCGAACCTCGTGCTGCAGAAACGACGTGCCTTTACCCTGATCGAACTACTGGTCGTCATCGCCATTATTGCAATTCTTGTAGCACTGCTGCTGCCAGCAGTGCAGCAGGCCCGCGAAGCCGCTCGACGCACGCAGTGCAAGAACAACCTGAAACAGATTGCCCTCGCACTGCACAACTATCACGACACCGTCAATGTCTTCCCATGGGGCTTCGACGAACGCGAAACCCTGTGGACTGCCATGATTCTGCCCCAGATCGAACAGCAAAACCTGTATGCCACGCTCATCTGGCAGGAAACCGGCCCGGGCAACTGGGATGCTGTTGGGTCCCCCAACACCCGTGCCTGCTCAACTGTCATCCCGGCCTTCCGCTGTCCCTCCATGCCCCTCGAACCCCGCGACAATGAAGGCATCACAGGCCGGGTACCGGTCAGTTACCGTGGAGTTGCCGGTGCCCTGATCGCGTCTGATGACCTCTCCACTCGCCCCACCGGGTTCAATACCGCAGCACACCTTGCGCTCGAGCAGGTCAATCTCGACGGCATGTTTTACGGCTGCAGTAACGTGAAAATGCGCGATATCACCGATGGCACATCAAACACCATTATGGTCGGGGAATCCCGCACGTCCGTGTATGTCAAGGATAATCAGCAGATGGACTACTGGCAGTTCGGCTGCCCGCAGTCCGGTGGCTGGGTCTACGGTGGCCTCGGTGGCACCGAGTATTCAGAGGGCCTCGGTTCCGCAGTTGTCAAAATCAATGCCAGCATTGACCCCACCGTCCATGGCGTTCTGATGGAAATGTCATTCGGCAGTTATCACACGGGTGGGGCTCAGTTTGCCATGGCCGATGGATCCGTTCGATTCATCTCAGAAAATGCTGACCTGCGGCTGTACCAGTCACTGGCCACTCGTGGCAACGGCGAAATCGTCGGAGAATTCTGATCTTTTCGATCACGTCAATCTGTCAGCACGTGCGGTCTCAACCAGGGTTTCATTATGCCTCCAAAACAATTACGCTCGGTCCTCGCTCTCGTGCTTGCCAGCTTCCTGGCCGGCTGCAGCGCGACCAATTCGGTGGACTACAGCAAAGTCAATCTCGCCCAGGTCAGTGGAATAGTTACCATGGATGGACTGCCACTGGTCGGAGCTGTAATCACGTTTGAGGATCCGACAACTGGCAGCCTGTCTTTTGCTCGCACAAATGCGTCCGGCAAATACACGCTGCAGTTCGACAGCGATGTGGATGGTGTTACGCAGGGAAAGAAAACCGTTCGGCTCAGTACTGTCCGCAGCATGCTCGGACTGCGTGGTGAGGAGGGCGGTGAGGAGGGCGGTGAGCAGTCCACTGAAGGCAGTCGCGAAAAAAAGCAGGAACTTGTTCCAGACTGCTACAACAAAGATTCAAAGCTGACCGTTGAAGTTACCGGCTCTGCCGATTTCAGCTTCGACCTGAAATCCGACTGCTCCACCACTGGCGCTCGTTCGAACTGAACAAATGACTTCAGGCCGGCCAGATCTGCGACCCACCGTCCACTCGCAGCACCTGTCCGGTCACGAAAGCTCCGAGGGGTCCGGCGAAGAATTCCACCACCCGAGTCACCTCGTCCACCATCCCCACACGGTCCAGCGTGCCATCGGTGGCAAGGCGCGATTCATCAACCTTGCGCGTGCCGAGAAAACGACCGGTGCGGGTATCCCCGGGAGCCAGCGTATTCACATTAATGTTGTAACTCCGCAATTGCTCTGCCAGACACCGAGTGTACTCAACCACACCCGCTTTGGCCGTCGCATAGATGGAACTGCTCGGGATCCCGCGAAATGCTGAGATTGAACTGAGAGTCAGGATGCGACCGGTTTTGCGAGGCATCATCACCTTTGCCGCCTCCTGACACATCAGAATCGTGCTCAGCAGGTTTCGGTCCAGTACCGCTTTCACATCCTCCAGTTTGATGCCCACGCAGTCATTTGGATTGGGCTTGCCACCAGCCGCTGCGATGTCACCCCCGGCATTGTGCACCAGAATGTCAATCGGGCCAAGCTGGCTGCAGACTTCCTCAACCACCCGCTGCACCTGCTGCTGATCCGTCAGGTCACCCAGCACACGACAGGTCTGAGTCTGAAATGTACTGGCAATGTCAGCGGCTGTCTGAGTCAGCGTGGTGCCTTCACCATATTCTGCCGGACCGTTTTCACGCATCCCGTGAATTCCCACACGACAACCCAGTCGTGCCAGATGCTCAGCAAATCCGCGTCCCAGACCACGCCCGGCCCCGGTTACCAGGGCGACCTTACCAGCCAGCATTCGTTCGGACATGACGCAACCTTCAAAACAACAGCACCGCAGCAGCGGAACAGGCGGGCAGACGCGGAAACCTCTCAGAACACGGATTCGCGAGTGTATCGGAGAAATCCGGAGTGAGGGATCTCGCCTGAATCTCCTCCGCTGACGTCTCAGAATCCGTAAATTCGGGCAGTTTCGCCCCGAATCCCTGCAGGAATCCACTGCCAACTTCGACAGTTCTCTGGAAACAACCCCCTTTTTCGTGCTTCGGACCGATTCCGTTCTTACAATTTCAGGGTGCACTCTTCGCTGTCCGCTGACCGTTGACCCCTGAAAAGTCCCAATGCCTGATATCAAGTCCATCCTTGCTGGTGCTGGCGTACCACCTGAACACCGCACTGTCGATCAACTCAGGATCGAGCGCGCAATTCGGGAAGTGCTGCTGGCCGTCGGTGAAGATCCGGATCGCGATGGTCTGCGTGAAACTCCCGCCCGCGTCGCACGCATGTACGCTGAAATCTTCGGTGGCCTGCATCTCGAACCCGGACGACACCTGCAGAAAGTGTTTGAGGAACAGTACGACGAACTGGTGCTGGTCCGGGACATTTCCTTCAACAGCATGTGTGAACATCATTTGCTGCCGTTCATGGGCCACGCCCATGTGGGGTATATTCCGCAGGGCAAAGTTACCGGGCTCAGCAAACTGGCTCGGGTTGTGGACGAAGTGGCACGAAGGCCCCAGGTCCAGGAACGCATGACCCACATGATTGCCGACCTGATTGAAACCGAACTGTCACCGCTGGGTGTGATTGTCGTTGTCGAGGCCGAGCACACGTGCATGACAATTCGCGGGGTCAAGAAGCCAGGCGCGTTGACAGTCACCAGCGCGGTTCGCGGACAGTTCCGCACCAACGTTGGAAGTCGTGCTGAAGCCATGTCACTGATTCAGGGGAAGTGAGCAACAGTCGGAATGATCGCCCTGTTCGTACTCAAGCTGGCTGCCGGCATTGCCCTGATGTGGCTGCTGATGCCTCGTCGGGAAGTTGCTGACGGTTTTTTTCGGATTCAGATGCTGGTGGTACTGGGACTGACTGTGCTGCTGGTGCTGGCCATCGAACCGGCGGCACTGACCGGCTTCGGCCGTGCTGGTGCAGATGCCATCAGCGATCGCGAACTGTCTCTGGCGGCCAGTGGTGCCGGCTGGCTCCGCAGACTGGCGTTCGGGGCGGCGGCAGTGGCATGGCCCGGTCATATCTTCTGGAAACTGGGGCGCCGCGTGCCCGGAACCCTCAGCATCTGGCTGATTTCACTATCCCTCGCAGCAGCGATTGTGGTGCAGGCCGTCACTGCGGTACGGTCCGTTCCGCTCTGGCAGCTGTTGCTGGCAGATCTGGGCTCCTCTGCAGTGCTCGGAGCCACACTCACGTCCATGCTGCTCGGTCACTGGTACCTGACAACACCCTCGATGTCTCTGCAGCCGCTTCGCTGGTTCTGCCCGGTTCTGGGCGTTGCGGCAACTGTCCGGCTGGCCGCGACACTGGTCGGGCTGGTCGAAATCGACTTACAGAATCTGGACCTGATCCGCGGTCTCTGGCTCAGCCTGCGAATCCTCGGGGGCATCGTGGCGCCCGCCGTCGCAGCCCTGCTGGTTCGCAGCATTCTTCAGTACCGAAACACACAGTCAGCCACCGGAGTACTGTTTGCCGTGCTGATTCTTGTTTTCATGGGCGAAATGTCGGCCACACTGCTGGAACGAGACTTTGGTCTGCCGCTGTGAAGCGTGCTCAGCAATTTCCTGATCTTCCGGCTTTTCCCTGATTGGACTTCCGTTCGGTATGCCGATCTGCCGCCGTTTTTACTAGACTGAACCACATGAGCAGTCACATTATCTTTCAGTGTCCAGTCTGCAGCAGCCGCAGGGTTACGGCACCGGTTCCACCCGCCGCGCCTGTTCGCTGCGATGGCTGTGGCTGGAGCCGTGACGAGGGACAGGCGGACTTTCAGTCCGACAGCCTTTGTCGCTGCCGCATCTGCGGCTGTCAGGATCTTTGGCGTCAGAAGGATTTTCCCCCGGCGCTGGGACTGGCCATTGTGGCCACCGCGGCCGTGGCCAGCTGCATCGCATGGGCCTGGTATCAACCCATGCTGGCTATTGGATTCCTGATGTTTGCGGCACTGCTCGACATGGGACTTTACTCGTTTATGGGTGACATGCTGGTCTGCTATCGCTGTGCGGCACGTCATCGAAAATCGCAGATGCGCGATGAACATCCTCGATTTGATCTCGAAACAGCGGAACGATACAGACAGCAGGATCTCAAACGCCGCAGCATGTGACGCGGCAGACCGGTCAGCAGGCGACGATCAGGAAGCAGCTTGTGGAAGAACGGCGGCGCAGAATTGCGGAAGACCTCGCGGATTCACTTGATGGTGAACTGCGCACGGACCGCACCGCTCTTTCGCTCTATGCCACCGATGCCAGTCTGTTCGAAATTGAACCACTGGCGGTTGCACTGCCCAGAAACGCCAGCGATGTCGTCAGGCTGGCTGCGTATTCCGCTGATCAGGGTATCCCGCTGATCGCCCGCGGAGCCGGCTCGGGGCTGGCAGGCGGCGCCATCGGTCGCGGAATCGTCATTGACTTTTCCCGATACATGAATCAGATCCTGTCAATCGACCGTGACCGTGTGCGGGTTCAGCCGGGTGTCACCCGTGATCAGCTGAATGCTGCACTCAGACCGCACGGTCGCTACTTCGCACCGGATCCCTCCAACAGCCGGATCACCACAGTAGGCGGCATGCTGGCTGTGGATGCTGCCGGTGCTCACGCCATCCGCGTTGGATCGACTCGCGATCACGTTGTCAGTATCGAATGTGTTGTTTCCGGCGGACAGAGATTTGAAGCGGGCGTCGAATCCGTCGGCTCCGTCGATCCCACAGTACCCCGCATGGTCAGCCTCGGTTCGTCACCGGCAGAGACCGCCTTTTCGTCTCCCGGAGCAGCACTGGCGGCACATACCGCAGCGACCCGCAAAACTGCAATTGTGGAGGGCCTCTCAGAGTTGCTGGACACCAGCCGAACGCTGATTCGACAGCATCAGCCTCCACTGCTGCGAAACAGCAGCGGGTATTTGCTCCGCGGCATCCTTTCCGGCACACGACTGGATCTGGCCCGCCTGCTGGTCGGTTCCGAAGGCACTTTGGCACTGTTCACGGAAGCCACACTCTACACGATGGCTATCCCGGAACACCGTTCCGCCGCACTGCTGCTGTTCGGCTCCCTCGATCAGGCCATTTCCGCCACACAGCGTATCCTGCCCATGGATCCGTCCGCCTGTGACCTGCTCGATCGTCGACTGCTCAGCCTTGGCAGACAGGCCGATTCACGGTTTCGCGATATGATCTCCCCGGAGGCCGAAGCCGGGCTGGTCGTTGAATTCACGGCCGTCAGTGCCCGCGATGCCATGCTGCGTCTGCAGGATCTGCAGTTGCTGCTGCGTTCCGAACAGATTGACTTTCGCTGTTCGCGAACGGCCGTTGACTACGACGATGTGGAACTGCTCTGGAGATTGCCAGCCCAGATCGTGTCGGTTCTGGCCAGCCTCCGCGGTGATTCGCGACCACTGCCATTCGTGGAGGATGTTGCCGTTCCACCCGATCAGTTGGCCGAGTTTCTGGTGCGGGCGCAGCGAGTGTTTCAGAAGCATGAAGTGACAGCGACTCTGTACGCACATGCGGCTTCGGGACAGCTGCACTTCCGACCGATTCTGCCTGTACCGTCACGCGGTGATGCCACTCTGCTGATGAACATCGCCACTGATCTGTATTCCGAAGTCGCCAGAGTTCAGGGAACCATCAGCGGTGAACACGGCGACGGAATTTCACGTACGCCCTGGATCAGTCGCCAGTATGGCCCGCTTGTCAGTGTCTTCCGGAATGTCAAAAAACTGCTGGACCCGCTGAACCTGATGAACCCCGACAAGATCATCACCAGCGATCCACAACCCCTGACCGCCTTTCTGAGGGAAACCCGTCTGCATCAGGCTGCCCCGGAATCTGTGCCGACACTGCTCCCGGTCATGCAGTTCGCGTGGCAGCCCCAGGCCGCAGCCGACGCCGCCGTTCGCTGCAATGGCTGCGGTTCCTGCCGGGTTCCACTGCCCACAGAACGCATGTGTCCCTTCGTCGATCAAAGCCCGTCGGAAGACTTTACTCCCCGAGCCAAAGCCAATCTGCTCCGCCGCGCATTATGCGCCGATGCCCCCACTGATCTGCTGCAGAGCGAATCCATTAAACCTGTGATCGAAAGCTGCTTCAACTGCCGCCAGTGCGAAATCGACTGCCCCTCCGAAGTCAATATTCCTCACATTGTACTGGAAGCTCGAGCCCAGTTCGTTCGTGCCCACGGACTTACACGCACACAATGGCTCCTGTCGCGAGTCCACAGCTGGGGAAAACTGGCATCGCGATTCGCATGGCTGGTCAATCCACTCCTCAGGTATCGTGCCACACGACAACTGCTGCAGAGATTCACCGGCATCGCTGCGGAACGACGACTGCCCGCCTTCGCCACGCGACCCTTCATGGAAACACTGCGAGTCCGCCGGGAAGACAACAGCGGAGCCCCCGGCAGCAGCCGTCCCACCGTAGTTTACTTCGTTGACTACTTCGCCAATCACCACGATCCCGAGCTGGCTGAAGCATTCGTTCGCGTCCTTGAGCACAATGGATTCCGCGTCTACATTCCCAGGGAACAGACCATTTCCGGAATGAACATGGTCTCAGCGGCTGACCTGCCATCGGCTCGCGAAGTGGCTCTGAAAAATCTGCGGGAACTGATTGAACCGGCTCGCGAACGCTACCCAATCCTCTGCACAGAACCCTCCGCCGCCCTCTGCCTGACACGCGAATACCCGGCCCTGATCGGCTCCGAAGAAGCTCAGGTTGTCGCTGCTCAGGCTCAGGACGCCGGCAGCTTCCTGCTCGATCTGCACCGTCGCGGCCTGCTGAAGAAGGACTTTACACCACTGCCCATGAAAGTTGCCTGGCATACACCCTGTCACATCCGGGCACTCTCTCGCGAAGCTGCCATGCCGCAATTGCTCAGACTGATCCCGCAGCTGGAGATCACCGAGTTTGAAAAAGGCTGCACTGGAATGGCCGGAACCTTCGGTCTGGCCGCTGAAAACTTCAGCACATCTCTCCGCATCGGCAGTGACGTCATTCGCACCATGCAAACCATCGACGCAGTGGCAGGAACCACCGACTGCAGCGCCTGTCGCATGCAGATGGAACAACAGGCCACAATCCCCACCATTCACCCGATCAAACTGCTCGCCTTCGCCTACGGCCTGATGCCACGACTCGAACAGCGATTCAGAAATCAGCCCGCAGGCCTCAGCCTCTCCTGATCCGATCATGGCTGCCTAGTCGGATGTTTCACGAGGCGTCTCTTCGCTGTCCATCAGCAGCAGCTGCACTTCCACGATTTCCGCGGAACACTGAAAGAACGCGTCCAGCACCGCGGGATCAAACTGCCTGCCGCGACCCTCGCGCAGAATTTCAAAGCACTGATCACGAGGGAACGGGGGTTTGTAGGGTCGACGACTGGACAACGCATCAAATACATCCGCCACCGCGACGATTCGCCCCTCCAGAGGAATATCCTCGCCCTTCAGCCCCAGAGGATAGCCACTGCCGTCCCAACGCTCGTGATGACTCTGAGCAATCCTTGCAGCCATCGATAACAGCGTGCAGGAGGATGATTGCAGCAGATTACCGCCTGCATTCGTGTGACACTTCAGCAGGTCCCAGTCACGCCCGGTGTATGGCTCAATGATCTGACGGCCAAAAGCACAATGCTTCTTCATCAGCTCATACTCATCAACCGCCAGGGTCGCAGGCTTGAAAAGAATCGAATCCGGAATGCCGATCTTTCCGACATCGTGCATCTGAGCCGCCTGCTCCAGCATCTCCAGCTCTTCCGCTGGATACCCCAGTTGTCTGGCGATTATTGACGTGTACCGCCCCACGCGGATCACGTGATTGCCAGTCTCATTGTCACGATGCTCGGCAGCCCGCGCCAGGCACAGAATCAGGCGGTCACGCGACTCCTGAAGATCACGAGTTCGCCGCTGAACCTCCCCCTCAACGCGATCCTCAAACTCCACTTCCCTGCAATAATAACGGCGAACCACCAGCAGATTGCGAACTCGTGGCAGAAGTTCGGTAACGTCCGTCGGCTTCTTCAGAAAATCACTGGCCCCCAGCTCCAGAGCCTCACGTCGCGATTCCGGCCCCTGGTCGTGGGCAACAATGATGATGGGAATTCCCCGAATCTCCGGATCAATTCCAGCAGCCTGAAGCACCGCAGAACCCGAAAAACCCGGACTCTCAGGATCCAGCAGTACCAGATCCGCATGACCGCCACGCATCTCTCTCAGAAGCTCATGCACGTCATGCACCTGACGGACAGCATGATAACCCGCCAACTGCAAACCGCGACGAATGGGTAGCGCCGAAGAACTGCCGTCCGCAATCACAATCCGCGCGGTGGAATCAACGTCACGCCATGAAACGTCCACAATTCGGGAAGTCAGCTCCGAACTGGCAGCGCGGTGCATCGCTGACACCACGGACAGTTCCGGCACAGCAGTGCCTGACATGCCATGTTCAATAGTTGAAAACTTATCAAGATCCATAGCGCCCCCCAATACCGCCCGCCAGTCGGAAAGTACGCTGTTGGCAGACTTTCAGGAATCTAGGTCGGGAAAACCCTTACCGCCGTACAGGCTGCAGCATTCGATGACAATTGCCTGTTCCCAAAAGCAACACCCATCAATAACCCCTGCAGTCCCTGCAATCCTTACCGGCAAACTGCCACAATATCCTTGATCCCCGTTTTCCAGCAGCACCAAAAGCGCCCAGTATGCCTCATTTGCGATTGCGGTTTTCAGGCGCTAAACTGCACAATTCGGCGGTGGTCAACATTCCGACCAGTTCATGGAGGCGAATTGTGCGTTTCAGGTCCCGCAGTCAGCAGCGACATGAACAGATCATCAGCGGCACCCGTCGACTGACGTTCGTGCTTGCCGGGATTGTCGTCCTGGGCATGATCTGGGCTATCTCCGGCAATGACACTCAACCCACCAACACATCAGCCGCCAGTCGAGCAGCCGCCTCACTGGCCTCAGAGTCACCTGACCTGCTGGCAGACGAAATCCGCGTCGTACCACTGTCCGACCAGTCCCCCACCGATCTCGTCTCCATGATCGACTCCGCCGGGGCCGCCGCCCTCGATGCTGAACCCCGCCCCGGCACCGGTCTCGACGATGCTCCGCCTGCCCTGACGTCCGCGGTCCGCGATGATGTCCTTGGCGTCCTGTCCGGTGAAATCACCTCACTCTACGGCACCCTGCGACTTGCTCAGAAGGTCTTTACCGGACGCCGCAGCGAAATGCCCGAAGGACGCTATGCCGTCTTCATGGAAGCTCCCGAATCCTGTCGCGGAAAACCCTGGAAAATCCGCGGCAAACTGCGCAGACTGACCCACGCGGTACTTCCCGAATCCGCCCCCACTTACGGCATCAAGTCCGCGTGGGAAGCCTGGCTTTCCACACCCGACTCTGGGCGACGCCTCGTACATGTGATCGCTCTCGGCGCCGATCCCGGGTTGCCGATCAGCGAATCACTCGGCAAGGACGGGCCCGATGTCGAACTCGCCGGTTATTTCTTCAAACGCGAAGGCTACGCAGCCAAAGGCACCGACGGACTCGGAATCCCGGAACTTGCACCGCTGCTGATCGCCGACAATATTGCCCGCGCACCAGCACCACCATCCGTCACGACCGCGGAAGAAATGAATCCATGGCTGATGTGGATCGCCTCCGCAGTCAGCGTCTGCATCCTCTCTGTTCTCTGGAAATTCCACAGCGCCGACCATGACTTCCGCGGGACACATACTCACTCACTCACACTGCCACCCATGCGACCCTCATTCGAAGGGGTCACCGCCGTACCAATTCAGCAGATGCTGCACGATATGGAACAGGCTGCTCGACTGCAGCCGGAAACCTCACTCACCGCACCGCCCGATGCGCTGATGCCAGTCAGTAGCCACGATGCCTGACCAGTTGGCTCAGCTCCCGAAACCGCGGATGTTCGGCTGTGCCGCACCATTCAAATGCCGCGGATTCCGCCGCCATGACCTGCACACCCGCTGCTGACATCCGCTGCAGTCCCAGAATTCGATCACTCTCAAAACGACTGCCCGTACCGTCCGCCGCAACAAATACCTGCAAACCCTCACGCCGCAGCTCAAGGGCTGTCTGCAGTACACAAACATGCGTCTCAATGCCTGCCAGACACACCTGAGTCACCGGCACCCTCCGAATCCCGTTCAGCTCCTTCAGAAACCCCAGAATCTCACGCGCTGCACTGAAACGCAGCTTCGACAGCCGCGGCAGATCTTCAGTACCCTCCAGCAACACCGGAACCACAGATCCCAGTCCCTTCGGATACTGTTCCGTAAGCAGCGTCGGCACAGAAAAAATCGATGCCGCCTGCCGCAGAAAACAACACACAGACAGCACCGTCTCGCCCTCACGAATTACAGGCAACAGCCGCTCCTGCAGATCTATCAGCACCAGACAACTGCTCGCAGCACAGACTGTCTCTGACACATTCGGTCGCTCGCCGGACATCACTGCTCCCTCAATCCACAACGACCAGCCAGCGGCGCACACTCAGGCTGCCGATCGAAACCCACTTTTCAGGACACCACCCGACTGACCCGGCAGCAGCGTATGCGAATCACGAGCCACACTGGATGCAGCCGACTCATCCCCCTGACAGATGCGCTCAGCCAGAATCTCCAGTCGCTGCATCTCTTCGGTCAGCAGACGACTCCACTCACCGAACTGCTCTCGCGGTACATCCTCAGGTACCACAATCGGTGTTCCAGCAATCAGAATCGCCCGCGAAAACGGTTTCGGAATTGCCAGATTCGTCCAGCTTCCAGGTACCCACCACGCATTCGACACAGCCATACCCGTCGGCACCAGCGGACGACCGGAACGCGACGAGATGAACACCACACCCTCCTTCATCTCACGACGCGGGCCTCGAGGGCCATCCGGAGTAATCGCGAGGTGAAACTCGGGCTCACTCAATATCTCACGAACCGCCTCTGCACCACCACGACTGCTGCTGCCCCGAATCGGACGAATCCCGGCCACCTGAGCCGCATCCGCCAGATAACCACCGTCCCGATGACGACTGATCAGGCCAGCCAGATTCCACGTCCGACTGGAAAATACCGCCAGCACAATCTGATCGTGCCACAACGCAAACGCATAACGCTGCTCACCACGCGGCCGCACATACGGCGTTACACCCGGAACAGCACTGTAAATCCGCGCCCGAACCGTCAGAAACAACAACCTCAAAACCACATACGCTGCCCACGACAGCAGCAAATTCACCGCTCGAGAACGTATCTTCATGGCATCCCTGCCCCCGACTGCACACCCAACATAGCCCTCGCTGAAACCATCAACCACTGAATCCTAGCAAATCGATGGCGTTGTGTTGAGACGAGTCCTCTCGCTTGAATAGTGAACACATGACAACCAACTCGCCGCAAACTACCCGCCACAAAAGCATCCCTCAGGATGCCGGTGCTTCCCCGATACCTCCCTGCAATCCACACAATCCCGCCAATCGCTTTACTGACTACCTCGCCAACTTCACAACACAAAAACTCAAACCCACCCTGGGAATCCCCGCAGCACCTGATTTCAGGTGCTAACATTTCACCGTATGTCTGTAAATCCCTCACAACACCGACCTCGAATTGGAAAAACTGCCATGCGACGCCTTCTGCAGCGATTCCTGAAGGACGAAGCCGGTATTGTTGTCTCAGCCGAAATCGTTCTCATCACCACAGTGCTTGTGATCGGTGCAATGACCGGACTTTCAGCATTGTCCAGCGCCGTCAACAGCGAACTGAATTCAGTAGCCGCAGCCTGCTACAACTCGTATCAGGACGGTTACGGCAACGGTGGCTACAATCAGGCCTCCGGCTACCCCGCGTACACCGGTGATGAACTGGCTGGCTACGGCCCCGTCGGTCCGGATGATATGCCCTGATCGCTCCCTCTGCCGTAACCAGTCACGCGGCAGTCACTCAGCGCGCGTAAGTTGCCTTCATCAGCCCGAACACAATGGCCCCGGCTGCTATGCCTATACCGATCTGCGGCACTCCCACCGCGCCATTGTTCAGAAACCAGAACAGTCCGACCGTACCGATAATCGACCAGCACGTGGCGATCGCAGTGATCATCAATCGCTCTCGCTTCTGATCTTCGGTCAGCGGTGCTGACTTGCTGCGCACCTCCTTCGCTGCTGGTTTCTGAGCTGACTTTTCGGGCTTCGCTGATTTCGCGTCTTTGCCCGTGGCCTTCGCCGGCGATTCCTCAGCGCCCTCCTCACGCATTCCCGGAGCGTAATACTTTGCGATTGCCTGATTGATTGAACGCGGCACTGCCAGTACTGCTCTCATCGGCACACCGCAGCGAATCCGGATTTCCTCCTCCAGCTCGTGAGATGGCTCATCCGAACAGGCCACCAGAATGCAGCCTCGATCCTCAAACAGCGGCAGACAGGAATGCCGCTTGACCACCCGCCTCGGAATCCTGTCCAGCACCGAATCATCCGGCAACAGATCTTCCAGATCCGCATACGACAGCCGCAGTTCCGCAGCCAGTGCCCGGCAGGCATCCGGAGGCTCCACCAGCTTCATCTGAATCACAGCATCGCGATGCGAAAGACCGCGTGCCTCGGCAAAATGCTCAATTTCCGACACCTGTCCGCGCTTGATCAAACTGCGAGCCACGAGGTACTGCAGCACCGTATGCATTTCGCTCTCGTCGACCGCCGGAGCCTCACGGCCGAGACTGCGGTCGTACTCCACCTTCCCGTCCGGATCCGTCAGACACAGCATTGCCTTGGCCAGCTCATTCAACAGCTCCTGCGAACGCAGCAGATACTGACCCGTCGCATACTTTCTGACATGCGCATTCAGCTTGCGATAGTTTGCACGAACCTTCTCCGCATCGTCCTCAAACATCACCAGTCGCAACAGGGTGTAATGATCCGGTGGACGCACGTCGGCCGGAATCCCCAGCCATTCCTTGTACACATCAATGTCAGACATTACTCAGACTCCACGGTTCACCGATTACTGACCCAGCCCACCTCGCCCCTCTTTAACACGCACAGGCAGTCAAGGCAAGGAGCCAACCACCTTCAAAACGGAAAACGATCGTCGATTTTTGCCGCCGCCAGCTCCGTCAGAAAACCCGACAGCCGCTCCACAATCACCTCCATCAAACGCACACCCTTTTCCGCTGTTGCCGCATGCGGGTTGCCCGAACCCGTGTTGGTCGTCAGCAGATGCCATGGGCGAGTAATCGAAATCCAGCCACGATCCACCTGGGAGAATCGCGTCGGAGCTGTCCGCCCCTCGTCCGCCGCCAGTGTCCCATCCGCGTTCAGCGCCACCAGATTTCCAAAATATGCCAGCGCCAGTGATGTCTCCATCTCCCCCGCATGATCATCAGGCTGCTCAAAAATGGCACCCTTCACATCCGCTGTCAGTCCACGAAACCAGTCACACAGAAACAACTGCATACCCGTCCGACCATGCAGCTCACGAAGCAACGGCTTAAATTCGTTCCCCCCATGACTGTTCAAAACCAGCAGTTTGCGAATTCCATGCCCCTCCAGAGATTCCACCAGGTCCCGGATCACCAGACCCAGCGTCGTCGGATTCACATTCATCGACAGGCGACAGCGATTCTGATTCGTCTCCGTGCCGTAAGGAATCGCCGGCAGCATCACCACCTTCGCTCCTCGCTCCCACGCCACAGCACACGCTCGACTGGCAATCGCCTCGGCCTCCAGAGTATCCGTGCCGTATGGCAAATGCAGATTGTGCGGCTCCGTCGCACCCATCGGCAGCACCGCCACCTCGTACGCACACCCCTGCACCTGACCATAATTGGTTTCCGCAAGTATCCACGGTCTCATCACACTCGGCCCCCCCCCCACACACACCAACCATTCAAAACCAACCACCAACCACTGACCACTGACCACTGACCACTGACCACTGACCACTGACCACTGAAAACTGAAAACTGAAAACTGAAAACTGAAAACTGAAAACTGAAAACTGAAAACTGACAACTGACAACTGACAACTGACAACTGACAACTGACAACTGACAACTGACAACTGACAACTGACAACAGTTCCCCGTTTTCTTCTGTGTCCGTGCAGGTTTCCACTTTTACTCGTTTCCTGGTATTCTTTGTTGGGCGGACCGGCGGCTGTGGGGCTGTCATGTTGCAGCCGGAGCGTGGGACGGGACAGATGCAGGCGCCACAGACAAGTGCACAGTTTTTGGAGCTGCTGGAAAAGAGCGGCCTGCTGAGTGGCGAGAATATTCGTCGGGCGGCCGAGAAGCTGCAGTTGTCCGCGGCCCCGGATGCTCGTGCGGTGGCCACTCAACTGGTGGCCGAGCGGATCCTGACTCCGTTTCAGTCTGAGCGGATTCTGGAGGGGCGTTATCGGGGTTTGGTGATTGACGGCTATCGGGTGCGGGAGGTGCTGGGTTTCGGGGGTATGGGGTGTGTGTTTATTGCTGAAGAGCCGGGCAGTGACCGCAAGGTGGCATTGAAGGTGTTATCGACCGAGCATGCTCTGGATGCCGGCATGCTGGCTCGGATGAAGCTGGAGGCGGCGGCGGGGATGCGTCTGCATCATCCCGGCATCATTCGGACTCACAAGCTGGCATCGACGGGTGCGGTCCATTATCTGGTGATGGATCTGGTGCGTGGGATCAGTCTGCACGAAATTGTGGCTTTGCGGGGGCCGCTGAAGTATGGGATCGCCTGTGACATTGGCATGCAGGCGGCTATTGCGCTGCACGCGGCTCATCAGGCGGGGATTGTTCATCGGGACATCAAGCCGGCCAATTTTCTGCTGGAGAATGATGGCACAGTGCGGGTGCTGGATTTCGGTCTGGCGATGATTGCGGATTCTGCGGATGACGAGTTTTCGCTGTCGATGGTGTTTGGCCATGACTGTCTGGGGACTCCGGATTACATCGCTCCGGAGCAGTCGCTGGACAGTCGCCGCGTGGATGCTCGAGCGGACGTCTACAGTCTGGGTGCGACATTGTATGTGGCGTTTACGGCGCGGGTGCCATTTCCGGACAAATCTAACAAGGCCAAGCTGGAGGCTCAGCGGACGCGGGAACCGAAGAGTATTTGTGAGTTACGGCCGGAGATCCCAGTGGAGGTGGGTGCGGTTATTGCGAAGATGATGGCGAAGGATCCGGCGGATCGGTATCAGACGGCGGCGGCGGCGGCGGAGGCATTGCGGCCATTTGCGGTCCGTCGGCCGATCCCGTTTGATTTTCGCGAGTTGGTGACATTGCGTGCGAAGCAGGCGAAGGAGAAGACGGCGGCTCGTGAGAAGGGGCCGACCAGTCGTCCGAAGACGGCAGCCCCGCGATCATCGATTACGAATGCGTCGGACTGGGTTTCGGGGATGGACAGTCAGGCGGTGGGGGCGGACAGTTTTGCTGCGCCATCGACACCGGCAGCGCGGGAGCATTATCCGGAGATTTCTCGTGGCAAAGCTGCTGCGGGAGTGGCGGGAGCGGGATCATCGG
>CAITYU010000421.1 GCA_903896675.1 uncultured Planctomycetaceae bacterium | reverse complement strand
GTCAGTGGTCAGTGGTCAGTGGTCAGTGGTCAGTTGTCAGTTGTCAGTGGTCAGTGTGCACGGGCGGAGAGCGGTTTTCTTGTAGTGTGAGGTGGATGCAAGGTGGGTGTGTTGGGGGAGTGTTTTTTTGCCGCGGAAGAACGCTGAAAAACGCGGAAGTGCTGGCGTCAGGAGTTTTTAACCACGAATGACACGAATGACACGAATGAAGGTGATGGTGTTTTGGGGGATTTGAAGTTCGCAAGACGCGAAAAAGTGGTCAGTGGTCAGTGGGCAGTGGGCGGGTGGGCGGGTGGGGGTGAGTGAGTGAGTGAGTGAGTGAGTGAGTGGGTGAGTGAGTGAGTGAGTGGGGGGGGGTGTTATGCGTTTGGGGTGTGTGTTGTTGTTAGTGCTGCTGATGTCCGGGAGGGTGTGGGCTGTTCCGCAGGCTTTGGTGGGTGCGGCGGAGTTGCCGACGGTCGCGGAGGCGAGTGGTTATCAGGCGACGAGCACATCGGAGGAGGTGTCCGTGTTTCTGCGGGCCTGTGACGAGCGGGCTCAGCATGTGCGGATGTTTGAGTTTGGTCGGACTGAGCAGGGGCGATTGATGTCGGGGCTGGTGCTTGGTGAATCGCCGGTGCCGGGGCGTGGGCAGTTATCGGCGTCCGGTGACGGGCGTCTGGTGGTGATGTTGCTGGGCAATATTCACAGTGGTGAGTGTGACGGGAAGGAAGCGCTGCTGATGCTGGCTCGCGAGCTGACTTTGACTCCTGAGCATCCGTGGCTGCGGCGGGCGGTGTTTGTGGTGGTGCCGAACTACAACGCGGACGGAAACGATCAGATGTCAGTGGACAATCGTCCGGGTCAGGTGGGGCCGGTGCGTGGCATGGGTCGTCGCGAGACATCGCGGGGGTTTGATCTGAACCGGGATTTTGTGAAGTTGGAGACAGCGGAGGGGCGTGCGTTGGTGCGGCTGATTGATCAGTGGAACCCGCACATGTTTATTGACTGTCACACGACGAATGGATCGATTCATCGGTATCCGCTGACCTATGACATTCCGCACAATCCGGCGGTGGCTGGGGGGCTGCGTGAATTTCTGCGGCGGGAGTTTATGCCGGACGTGACGGGGCGAATGCGGGCGGCGGGTTTTGAGACGTTTTACTACGGCAATTTTGCTCGCCAGCAGACTCGCTGGGAATCCTTCGGTTTTGAGCCGCGGTACAGCACGGAGTATGTGGGGATACGCGGGCGGATCGGGATTTTGTCGGAGTCGTACAGTTACGCCGACTACAGGACTCGAGTTCTGGCATCGCGTGAATTTGTGCGGCAGTGTGTGGAGGCTGCTTTGGTGCGGGCGGAGCAGATTCTGGGGTTGCTGGGTGACGTTGAGCAGGGGGCGGCGCGTTTGGCTGGCAGTGAGCTGCCGCTGAATGCAGTGCTGGGGCCATTTGAGCAGAAGGTGACGGTGCTGGGGCGTGTTCCGGGCAGTGAGGAGCCGCGGGACTATGAGGTGGAGTACTGGGGGCGGTACGAAGCAACGAAGCGGGTGGTATTGCCTGCTGCGTATGTGTTGCCGGAGGCCAGTAGTGCAGTTGTGCGGAACCTGCAGAATCACGGTGTGCGGTTATCGGTGTTGCAGCGGGCCGTGCGTGTGCCTGTTGTGGTGCGGCGGGTGGTGGCGATCGAGCGGAGTGCGATGGCTTTTCAGCAGCATCATCTGGTGCAGTTGCAGACTGAGGAGGAGCGTGAAGAGCGTGAGTTGGGTGTGGGTGCGGTGATTGTGTCCACGGCTCAGCCGCTGGGGCGTCTGGCGGCGTGGTTGCTGGAACCGGAGAGCTGCGATGGTCTGGCGACGTGGAATTTTTTTGATGAGCGTTTGCGTGCGGGTGGCGAGTATCCGGTGTTGGCAGTTCCGGATGTGGTGGGGTGGTCCATTGAGCCAATGGTTGAGGAGCGGTGACGGGGTGTATTCTGCGGAGGTTGGGCATTTCTGCAGTGGAGGGGTGCAGGTGGTTTTGGGGGTTAAGCAACTGCGGTGTGTTTGAGGGGGGGGCCGGGCAGGAATATCGCGGGCTACGGGTTTTGTGGGTGGTCGGGCAGACCGCAATTGTTTTCCCATTTTGCTGTCGGTAGGATTGGGCGGTGCGGCGTGTGGCTGGGCTGTCTGCTGCCTCGGGCGGCCATTCTGTGGGCTTTTGGGATTGGGGACCGTCATGATGCGTCGCAGGCCATGTGGATCGACTGAGTGCGGGATTGGTCGGCGTATCTTTCTGGGTGGTTCCATTCTGGGTGTGTCGGGGCTGGGTCATCTGCTGACGTCGCGTTCTGCGATTGCGTCTCAGGTGAAGGCTGGTGGTCGCCGCGTGTTGAACATTTTTCTGCACGGTGGTGTCAGTCAGTTGGAGACGTGGGATCCGAAGCCGGGTACGGACACGGGTGGTCCGTTTCGGGCGATAGAGACAACTGTGCCGGGGTTGCGTATCAGCGAGTTATTGCCGTACACAGCGCGGCAGATGCATCGATTGTCGATTGTGCGCAGCCTGGATACTCGGAACGGCGATCATGCGCGTGGTGTCACCGAGATGACGACCGGTCGCAGTCGGATGCCGGGTGTGGAGCATCCGCATCTGGGGGCGGTGGCAGCTCGGTCGCTGATGGCTGATGATTTTCCGTTGCCGGGTCACATTCTGATTCGCAGTTCGCCGGGTGGTCGGAATGTGGAGTCGGAGTTTCATTCGGCGGCGTGGCTGGGGCCGCGTTATGCCAGTATGGCATTGTATGACGCGAATCCGCCGAAGTTTGAGGATCGTCCGGGCGAGATTACGGAGGATGCGGATGCGCGTCGGGACGGTGTTCGTCAGCGGGCGAACGAGCGATTTCGGCTGCGTCGTCGTACGGCCGAGACGGAGGCGTATGATTTTTCGTTTTCGCAGGCTCGTGAGCTGCTGGCGAATCGGCATGTGTTTGAGGTCAGTCGCGAGTCAGCGGCCGATCAGGAGCGGTACGGGAGCAGTCAGTTTGGTCGGCATTGTCTGTTGGCGCGGCGTCTGCTGGAGCATGGTGTGCCGTATGTGCAGGTGAACCATGCCGACTATGATACTCATCATGAAAACTTCGACTTCCACATTGAGCAGTTGGGTGAGTTTGATCAGCCGTTTGCGCAATTGGTGGCGGATCTGGCGGAGCGCGGGTTGTTGTCTGACACGCTGATCTGTGTGATGAGCGAATTCGGCAGGACTCCGAAGATCAACAGGACCTATGGTCGTGACCATTGGGGGACGGCGTGGAGTGTGTTGCTGGGTGGTGCGGCGATTCAGCCTGGTGCGGTGATTGGGAGGACGAATGCGAATGGTACGGAGGTGACGGACCGGGTGGTGGATCACGGTCATATTTTTCACACGATACTGCGGGGTGTGGGCGTGGATTCGCTGGGCGAGTTTGAGGTGGGGGGGCGGACATTTCCGATTGCGGATCCGGCTCGTCAGGCGATAGCGGAGTTGTTGTCATGAGTGGTGGTGGTGTGCTGTTGGATCCGCAGCAGTTGAAACTGCTGAAGGAATACAGGCTGGAGCGACCGTTGACATCGTGTCACTGGGACGTGCGTTCGCGTTATGTGTTCTGTGGTGCCGAGGACTACGTGATTCACCGGGTGGCTGTGGCTGACGGTGTGGTGACGAAGCTGGTGGGTCATGACAGTTGGGTGCGTGCATTTGGTTCGTCGCCGGACGGCGAGGTGTTGTACAGTGGCGGCTATGACGGTCGTCTGATGTTCTGGCCGGTGGTGGGTGATGTGTTGATGCCGATGCGGGTGATTGAGGGGCATCGGGGCTGGATTCGGGGATTGGCGGTCAGTGGTGACGGTCGGCGTGTGGCGACGTGCGGGAACGATCGGCTGGTGAAGGAGTGGGACGGTGCGACGGGGCAGTTGCTGCAGGAGTACTCCGGTCATGGGGCTCATGTTTACAACGTGCAGTATTCCCTCGATGGTGCTCGACTGTATTCCTGTGATCTGAAAGGAGTGGTGCACGAGTGGCGGGCTGGAGTGTCACAGCCGCGGGTTGTGGCGACGGTGTCAGAGTTGCATGGTTATGACACGACTTTCCGAGCGGACATCGGGGGGGCTCGCAGTATTGCACTGCATTCAGATGGTCGGCAGCTGGGACTGGGAGGGATTACGAGGGTATCGAATGCGTTTGCCGGTGTGGGTGAGATTGTGGTGGCGGTATTGGACGTGATGGACGGGAAGTTGCGTCAGGTGTTGGGTTCGAAGGACAGGACGGTTGGAACGACCTGGGGTTTGTCGTGGCATCGAGGTGGGTACTGGATCGGGCTGACGGGTGGCGGTGGTGGTGGCTGGCTGTATTTCTGGAGGGGTGATGCAGCGGACGAGTTTTTTCGGTTGAAGTTGCCGAGCGACGGCCGTGGAGTGGGTGTGAGTACCGCTGGTTCTGGCATTGCGGTGGCTCATGCGGACGGCCAATTGAGGCTGTACGGGGTTGGGTGAGTGGTGTCGCTTGTCTTTTTCCAGCACAACGGCTGGCGGGTGGTGTGGACCTGAAAGTGATTCAGAAACGGCTGGGGCACAGGAATTTGGCCACAACGGCAAACACGGTTTCTCACCTGCTGGCCGGGGCACAGCATGATGCATTGGCGAAAGTCGATGACCTGCTGAAGCGGGCAAAAAACAGCGGTTGAAAAGCTGGTTGGTATACGCCGTTGGCGGTACGGCAGCAAAACAGCAGACACCACAAAAGCAGAAAACCCAGTGAAATCACTGGGTTTTCCTGATTTGTCCCGGGCGGGATTCGAACCCACAACCTTCGGCTCCGGAGGCCGACACTCTATCCAATTGAGCTACCGAGACATGAAGCGAGGTGGCGACGTCAACAGCACGTACAGATTGGTGCTTTGAGATGCAGACACTGCTTCTGGTCTGTAAGTTTGCCGGAATCCAGTTGGATTTGCAAGTGCACGCGAGTGGGGACGGAAAAAGGGCGGTGTTCAGTTTTCGGTGGGCAATGGTGGGAGCGTTGTGCAGACGTTCATTATTTCAGATTTTGGTCATGATTTCCGAGTGCTTCAAACTTGACAATGACCGGCTATTTTTGAGAATCGTGGGGCTTCCCACAAAAAGGAGCTGACTGGTTGGTTTTTCCTGACAATTTGATGGAGTGCTGTGATGCATCGCCGGGCCTGCAAACCGCGACGTGCGTTTACGCTGATTGAATTACTGGTGGTGATAGCGATCATCGCCATTCTGGTGGCCTTATTGTTGCCTGCTGTGCAGCAGGCGCGGGAAGCGGCCCGCAGGACTCAGTGCAAGAACAATCTGAAGCAGCTGGGGCTGGCTCTGCACAACTACCACGACACGTTCAATGTATTTCCGATGGGCAACGTGGTGCGAGTGGATGCGAACGGAGACCTGTGGGGTGATGGCTGGAGCTATCATGCGCGAATCCTGCCGTACATTGAGCAGACAAATCTGTATCAGCAGGTCAGTGATGTGATGGGCACCGACGCCGGGACTCAGACGTCAGCGAAGCAGGTTCTGGCCGGCCGAACGACTCGGATTGGCATCTTCCAGTGTCCGTCGCATCCCAGCGGTACTGGCAGCACGGCGAAGAACAACTATCAGTTGAGCACTTACAATGCGGTGAGTGGTACAACATCCTTCAACAATGATCAGATGGACCAGCTGACGGACATTGGTTACCGGGGGAACGGGATGTTTTTCCTGAACAGCAAGGTGCGGATTGCTGATGTGACTGACGGGACGACGAATACGTTTATGGTGGCCGAGGTGCCGGACGACCTGCGGGGGGCTCCGAATTCCATGCCTGGCAGCGACCGGCGCTACAATTTTACCGCGGGTGGTGACGGCAACCCGCCAACGGATGCGACGGAATCCCTGATCGGGATGGAGACGGACGATCCCATCAACGCAAATACTCGCAACGCCGCGGGGCAGTTCAACGGGGACGGCGAGTATGCGGGCAGCTATCACACTGGTGGTGCGCAGTTCTGCATGGCTGACGGGTCCGTGCGGTTTGTGTCGGAGAATATCAGCATGACCACCTACCGTCGCCTTGCGACTCGTGATGGCGGCGAAATCATCGGCGAGTTCTGAGGGTGGTGGCGTGGGGGCTGATTCAGGAACTCGCTGCGGGACAGAGTCCCCTGGGGGCTTCAATCCGAATTCCGTTCATTGAAGAACGGTTTTTTGCGGGTGGGGCCGGGCAGGAATGACGCCGACGACAAAAGTGGGCTGGGGGTGTCACCCCGACTTCCTCCGGTTGAAACACGCAGTGTTTTTGGGGTGGAGTGGTGGGTAAGTTGCCCGGGCTAAAGCCGAGGCTACGGGTTTTTGGTGGTTGGATGTTGGAATCGTGGTGTGCGTGGCAGGCGGATCCGGGGAGGGGCATGGGATGCGTGATGTGTTGCGGGCGTGGTGTACAGCCGTGGTGATGGTGGCTGTGGCTGGTTGTGGTGGCGGAGCTTTTGAGGTGGTGCCGGCGGGAGGATCGGTGCAGTTCAATGGAGTTCCTGTCACCAGCGGCTCAATTACGCTCGTTCCCGTCTCTGCGGCTGGTGATGCGGCAACGGGGAAGGACGTGGGTAAGCCGGCAAAAGCAGAGCTGAAAGCCGATGGTACGTTTGAGCTGTCGACCTACGGCCAGTTTGATGGTGCAGTGCCGGGTCGACACAAGGTGATTTACGAGGGATCGGAGGGGGCGGAGGAAGGTGAGGAGGAGGAGGCGGCAGAGGGCGTGGCCGAGACTGCTGATCCGAACGCCCGTAAGGCGCGCAAAACCGCAAAGCCCAAAGTGGCACTGCAGGTGCGGGAGGGTACGGAAGTGGAGGTGAAGGCCGGAGCAGAAAATCGTTTTGTGATTGAGTTGGTGGAGGGGCCGGCGGTGGAAGAAGAGCCGGTGGAGTAGTGTTTTTACTCCATTTGTGAGGAGTGTTTACTGGTTGTTGACCTGCTACAGGGCTGCAGAATCGGGACAATTGGCGTAACCGGCGGCTGTGATTTGCTGGAAATCTGCCAATCAGTGTACACGCCGTCATGATCGGACGGTGTTGGCGGGCGGAACGGAAGCCGTGATTTGTTAAGGAGTTACCGTGACGAAGGCTCTGCGGATTCCGCAGAGTTTTTTGCTCGCGTGTCGTAAGGTGCTATGGATTCTTGACTTGCGCTGTTCAGCTGGACTCGGGTAGGGCTCCCGTTAGGATCTTCGGTGTCACATTTCGTGTCCGAATCCTGACCGGCTTGCCTCCAATGAAGCTCAGTCGCAGCCAATCCATGCAGCGTAGTCGATCGGGCTTGCCGGCATCCCGGCAGGTTCGTCGTCGTCGCAGTGTGCAGCCGCCATCGGCGCATCAGCAGCGTGGTCGCGGTCTGGCAGCAGGCCGCCACTTTGATGCTCCTGAGATCTGGCATCCGCCGGTGCAGCAGGTTGACGGTCAGCCGGTGGAGCTGCGGGTGCTGGAGCAGTCGCCGGGCGTGGGCTATGTGCATGCCGTCAGTGGGGACGACGTGCGTGAGCGAGTGTTGCAGTTGCCGGCCGAGTTGCGTTTGGGACTTGACGTGGTGCAGCTCAGCCGGATGACTCGCAAGCGTCAGTTGTTTCCCTGTTATGGTCTGCAGTGGGGTTCTGCGGTGTATTTGTATCCGATTGAGGAATCACTGGAGGAGTTGTACGTCCGGGCGCCCAGACCGGCTCAGCGGATTGAAACGGAGATGTACGGTGGTCGCTGGGTGCAGGACGGTGGCTACTGGCGTTTGATCTGGACGGCTGGCACAGTGCGGGATTTTTATCTGAACAATGTGCTGATGCATGAGATTGGCCACATCAATGATTCTCGCAATACCAGTTTCCGCAAGCG
>CAITYU010000420.1 GCA_903896675.1 uncultured Planctomycetaceae bacterium | reverse complement strand
CGGAATGACGCGGAATGACGCGGAAATTTAAGCGTGTTGTGTGGTGTCGCGCTGCCGAGTGGATTTTGCGATTACTGAACACTGACGTCCGGCTCTGCGGTAGCCTCGCCCTCCCGAGTGCGGAATGATGAACAGGACCCCCCGAAACTCGGATCTCTACCAACCCAGCCCCTCCGCCGGTCCAGTCGTAGCGATTATTCGGCCTGTGACGGTGCGGCAGGCTGTACCAACGGACCCTGTCAAAGGAATCCGCTCAGTTCCTGCGTTTTTCCCTGGGCAGAACGAACGCAGCGCATCGTATTGTACTGCAACAGACTGTTCGTCGAATAACACTCACGTGCGCCTGTCGCAGTCTTGCCTGTCACCTTCACGGTCCCTGCCGAAATCCGACGCATGCCCAGTTCAACTTCCCAGCAGCTTGTCGACTCACTTGCCGCAAAGATCGCTGATCGCACTGCCAAAGTGGGGATCATTGGCCTCGGTTATGTCGGCCTGCCGCTGATCAGCGCGTTTGTGAACGCCGGTTTCCGCTGCATTGGCTTTGATGTCGATGCCGGCAAGGTGCAGACTCTGCTGCAGGGACGCAGCTACATTCGACACATTGCCTCAGAAACCGTGGCCGGCTGGATCAGCGGGGGGCATCTGGACCCCACCAGTGATATGTCACGCCTGGGCGAAGCCGACGCCCTGCTGATCTGCGTCCCCACACCGCTCAACGAATCCCGTGATCCGGACCTGCAGTATATCGAATCCACCGCAGCGTGCATCGCAAAGGTGCTGCGGCCAGGCCAGCTGGTCGTGCTGGAAAGCACCACCTACCCCACCACCACTCGCGATGTCATGGTCCCCATTCTGAACAGCAACCCCGCTGGTCTGCAGTGCGGTCGCGATTTTTTTGCCGCCTTCAGTCCTGAGCGTGAGGATCCCGGCAATCCGCACTTCACGGCGGCCGGCATTCCCAAAGTGGTCGGCGGCACGGATCAGGCCAGCGGTGATCTGGCCGCTGCGCTTTATGGGCACGCCATTGTCAGTGTGGTGCGAGTGGACAATGCGGAGGTGGCGGAAGCCTGCAAGATCCTCGAAAATACCTACCGCGCCGTCAATATCGCTCTGGTGAACGAACTGAAGATGCTGTTTGACCGCATGGGCATCGACATCTGGCAGGTGGTGGATGCTGCAAAGACCAAACCCTTCGGCTTCCAGGCGTTCTATCCAGGCCCCGGTCTGGGCGGACACTGCATCCCCATCGACCCGTTCTATCTGAGCTGGCTGGCTCGTCGTCAGGGCATGAGTACTCGCTTCATCGAACTGGCCGGAGAAGTCAACACCTTCATGCCGCGGTACGTGGTCAGTCGCGTCGGCGACTTCCTCAACGACGTCGGCCGTTCAGTGAAAGGCAGCCGCATCTGCATTCTTGGGATGGCTTACAAGAAGGATGTGGATGATCCGCGTGAAAGCCCGTCTTTCGAGCTGATGGAACTGCTGATGAATCGCGGTGCGGTGCTCAGCTACAGTGATCCGCATGTTCCATCACTGCCCACCATGCGGCACTATCATCTGCCGCCCATGAACAGTACTCCGCTGACACCGCAGTTCCTGGCTGAACAGGACTGCGTCCTCATTTCCACCGATCATTCCGCCTTTGATTATCCGTTTATTGTCAGACATTCACGGCTTGTGGTCGATACTCGCAACGCCACGAAGTCTGTCACCGAGGGCCGCGAAAGAATTCGCCGCGCCTGACAGCGTAACGAAAGTTCAGCGGCACGAAAGGATGCACTCCCCATGACGGACCTGAATCTTCACCTGCACGATGCGCTGCACTGGCGTTACGCCACGAAGCAGTTTGATCCGCTCCGCAGTCTCACCGCGACCGACTGGAGCTCGCTGCAGCAGGCACTCCTGCTGTCGCCCAGCAGCTACGGGCTGCAGCCGTGGAAGTTTGTGGTTGTGACGGATCCGGCCCTGAAACAGCAGTTGCCGGAGGCCTGCTGGGGCCAGACTCAGCCCCGCGACTGCTCGCACTTCGTCGTCTTCGCCGCGCGCCGAACAGTCGATCCGCAGTTCGTGCAGCAGTACCTGCAGCGGATTGCCGAGATTCGTGCGGTGCCCGTCACTGCGCTCGAGGGACTCGGCACAGCCATCAACGGCAAAGCCTCACGCATGGGCAGTGAACAGCTGGCGTGGAATTCGCGGCAGTGCTATATCGCGCTCGGGTTTCTGCTGCAGGCGGCCGCTTTGCTGCGAATTGATGCCTGCCCCATGGAAGGCATTCAGACGGATCGACTGGATCCGCTGCTGAACCTTGCAGGTTCAGATTACACCAGCGTCGTCGCCTGTGCTCTTGGTTACCGCCATGCCGCCGATCGCGCGGCAATGGATGCCAAAGTCCGCTTCGTCGCCGAAGATGTCTTTGTTTCCCTGTAATCCCCAGGCTGCGATGGCCGGGAACCTGCCACTCGCAAAAGGTCCGGATTGTCCGTTCAGGAGCCTGATCCATGAGTGAACGCTGGATTGCCGATCGCATGCACAGAATTGATGCGTCGGGCATTCGCAAAGTCTTCGATCTGGCTGCTTCCATGCAGCGCCCCATCAACCTCAGCATCGGACAACCGCACTACGATACTCCGCAGCCCGTCAAGGATGCCCTCTGCAAAGCTGTGCAGGAAGGCCGCAATGCTTACAGCCAGACGCAGGGCATTGCTCCGCTGCTGAAAGTGCTGCAGGCGGATGTCGACAGTCGTTATCAGCACGCCGATCGCCACGTCTTCGTTACCTCCGGCACCAGCGGTGGCCTCGTCCTCGCACTCTTCACTCTGCTGAACCCCGGCGACGAAGTCATCGTCTTTGACCCGTGGTTTGTCATGTACCGGCATCTGACCACACTGGCTGGCGGTACTGTGGTCCCCGTGTCCACCTATCCGGATTTTCGCATTCGCGTCGAGGATGTCCGCCGAGCCATCACACCCCGCACTCGCCTGATCATCTTCAACAGCCCGGCCAATCCCACGGGGATTGTGGCCACCGCCGAGGAAACCAGGGCGATCGCCGAGCTGGCGGCCGAGCACGACATTGCTCTGATCAGCGACGAAATCTATCGCTCCTTCGTCTACGATCGCGAATTCACCAGCCCCGCCACATGGAACGACCGCACGATCGTCATCGATGGATTCAGCAAGTCACACTCCATGACCGGACTGCGCCTCGGCTTCATGCACGGGCCAAAATACCTGATGCAGCAGATGCTGAAACTGCAGCAGTTCACCTTTGTGTGTGCTCCGCACCCCGTGCAGTGGGCCGGACTGACGGCCTGGGAAATGGACCTTGAGGG
>CAITYU010000419.1 GCA_903896675.1 uncultured Planctomycetaceae bacterium | reverse complement strand
GCAATGTCCGGGAAGGTGAGCTGATCGCCGGATGCTGGGAGTGTGTTTGTATCCCAGTTGGTGTTACCTGAGGTGTCGGTTTGGAACAGGGGATTGATGTCTCCGACCCAGACGAGTGAGGCTGGGAGGATGCGATGTTCCAGAGTTTCGGCGTGCGATCTGACGCTGGTTTCCCCAGTGCGATACTGCCGCGCGGTCAGCAGGTTCTGGGAACGTCGACGCGGCTTGCGCGAGCGGTACTTCAATGCCGTGGAATTTTCGGCAAGCAGATGTGAGGCCTGTTTGATCCAGCGATTCAGGGGCATAAGTGTGTCCCGAGTATTCTGATTTCCAACGGTCTGTGAAGCAGTGTCCGCGGACGTTTCGTGAGGTGTGTGGGTGGTAAGTTTCTGGTATCCGAGGTGGTTTGCATGCTGCGAAATCGGTTGCCGGCAGGTGAACGTATCCGGCCCCTTCGGTTATGGTGCTCGTGGTTCAAACCGGATTTGGAATTCAGGATTTCCCGATTTTCGAAAAGCTGTCTCGCTTTGACTTCTGCGGATTCTGCAGTCATGTACTTGATTTGGGTCGGGGGTGTGCGTAGTATCGCGACCACAACCGGGCTACGCGTATACCCTCAGTTTGCCGTATACCCAACGCTTGCTTGTGGGCTGATTCGATGAACTCGACTGCAATTCAGGGCATCGCCATGCAACGGGGAAGTCAAAGAGTTTCAGACACATCTGTGGGTTTACTTGGCCGTGTTCAGCAGGGGGACACCGAGGCGTGGCGTGACTTTGCCGCACGCTGCTGCGATTCGATCCAGGATTGGTGTCGCTGGCGGCATATGCATTCTCTTGAGGCGGACGATATTGTTCAGAATTCGATGTTGGTCGTTCTGAAGAAGATTGGCGGTTTCACGCATTCGGGGCGTGGCAGTCTGCGAGCGTGGCTCAGGGCCATTGCGTGGCGGTGCTGGAGCGACGCGATTGCGCGTGCCAGTCGCAGTCAGGCCGAGGAGTTGAACGGGCAATATGAACTGGCGATTGATGAGATCGCGCTGCTGGATGAGCGTTATGAGCAGTTGCGGCGAATGGATCTGGTGAAACGGGCGATGGTGCTGGTCAGGCAGCGTGTTCGAAACTCCACGTGGGAGATGTTCTATCGCACGGCCATCGGCAATGAATCCGGAATTAAAGTGGCAGCTGAGATGCAGGTTCCCCTTTACATTCTTTACGCGTCACGTTCCCGGGTGCAGCGTTTGCTGCAGCGGGAAGTGCGGATGCTGGAACTGCTCGAGGAGTCTTCAGAGGATCACAGGCAATTGAATGCAGATTTCAGGGAATCTGCTGAGTGATTCGAACGGATTGCCGGACGTTCTCGGGTTCCAAAGCATGATTTCCGCGTGTCTGACAACTGGGCAGTTGCAGGATTATCTTGCTGGTGAACTGGCCGAATCGGAGGTGCATCCGATTGAGGCTCATTTGCAGGAGTGTTCAGTCTGCCGTCACGCTGTTTGCGCGGTACTGCCACTGGCGAACGATGAGTCAGAGTCTCCAGTGGCCGAACCGATGGACCTGGCACTGTCGTCACTGGACAGTGAATCTCGGCGAGAGTTGCTGGCGATTGCAGCCTTTCAACAGGCTGTTCCGGCGTCACGTGTGGCCGCTGCGTACACCGCAAAACCTCCCGGTTCACTGCCTCCGCGTTACACGCCGGTACGATTTCTGGGTGCCGGCGGGATGGGTGAGGTCTGGGAAGTTTTTGATTCCCTCGTTGGACGTTCGCTGGCAGTGAAATTCCTGGCTCCACATACGGCCGGGGTGCAGTCTCTGCAGCGATTCCTGAAGGAGGCGTCTCTGCTGGGGCGTCTGGGGCATCGCGGTATCATGCAGATTCACGAGGTAGTTACCGAATCTGCGGCTCCAGCGATACTGATGGAACTGGTCTCAGGTCCTTCCCTGCAGGTTTTTCTGGCGGGGCATGTTGCATCTGAACGAGCTGCAGCGGCATTTGTGTCCGAGTTGTGTGAAGCGGTGCAGCACGCACATGACCAGCAGATCGTGCATCGGGATCTGAAGCCCTCAAATATACTGCTCAGGCCTCGTCCCAACGCGGTCGATACGCCTCTGTCCCGCGACCTTTCGGCGTGGCAACCTGTTCTGACCGATTTCGGCACTGCTCGCATGCTGGGCGATCAGACCATCACTGTAGCCGGACAACTGGTCGGAACACCAGCATATATGGCACCTGAGCAGGCTGGTGGTGGTAACGACTCCGGTACTGCTGTGGATATCTACGGACTGGGCGTGATT
>CAITYU010000418.1 GCA_903896675.1 uncultured Planctomycetaceae bacterium | reverse complement strand
GCGTGAACAACTGGGGGTCGGGATTTCTGCCGGCGGTGTTTCAGGGAACAGCCTTCAGCGCAGATCAGCCGATTCGAAATCTGAGGCCGCCGGTGGCGATCAATGCCGATGCCGATCGGACGGCTCTGGAACTCCTGCGGCGGATGAACGCTGAGCATCTGCAGCGGAATCCCGGTGATACGGATTTGGCAGCACGGATTTCCAGTTACGAACTGGCCGCGCGGATGCAGATTTCGGTACCGGAGATCAGCGACCTGTCCACCGAACCTCAGCATGTGCTGTCCATGTACGGTGCTGATGACAGCGCCGATCAAATTCGCGCAGGCTATGCCCGCAACTGCATTCTGGCACGAAGACTGATCGAAAAGGGTGTGAGATTCGTACAGTTATTTAATGGCGCCTACGCAAGTGGCGGACGGCTCAATTGGGACGGCCATCAGGCCCTTCGGGAACAGTACGACGTGCATGGCCGAATCCTCGATCAACCCACGGCTGCGCTGATCCGCGACCTTGACCAGCGCGGACTCCTGCAGGACACACTGGTGGTGTGGTGCACGGAATTCGGCCGCATGCCGATGTTCCAGAAAGGTGCAGCCGGTCGTGATCACAATCCTAACGGATTCACAGCATTTCTGACCGGAGCTGGTGTCCGCCGGGGTGTCAGCTTCGGACGGACTGATGATTTGGGCTTTCGGGCAGTTTCAGACGTCCTCTCAATTCATGATCTCAACGCCACCATCCTGCACCTGCTGGGACTGGATCACCTGCAGCTGACATGGCGGCACAATGGTATTGCTCGTCGGCTGACTGATGTCCATGGAAAAGTGATTCAGGAGGTTCTGGCGTAGGCTGGCCGCAATGACAGACGCTCTGGCAAAGTTGCAGCTGAATGGCGTGCTGCGTGAATACGGTCTTATACTGCAGCAGGCAGAACCGGCATCCGGCGGCTTCAGTGGTGCGCGTGTGTGGCGCGTGGCGACATCGCAGGGGCCTGTAGTTGCTCTGCGATGCAGTGAGCCTGTCAGCCCCGTGCTGCAGCAGCAGCGTACGGCCGTTTGCCGCTGGATGCGGTGGGTGCGGGAACAGGGATGCAACTGGTCACCTCGGCCGCTGGAACTGGTGAACGCAACAGCGACTGGCGGTGCTTTTTTTCTGCAGCGGGGCGAACTGATCTGGCAGGCTGAAGAATGGATGCCGGGTACACCAGTTGCGGCAAATCCATCATCGAGGCAGCTGCGGGCAGCCCTGCGGACCATTGCTCAACTGCATCAATCAGGTCGTGATTTCGTGCTGCGGTATGGGGTTTCGGGCGGATTGCAGTTGGCGATTGGCAAATCGCCCGGCCTTGAACGTCGGCTGCAGATCGTACAAAGTCTCCTGAACGGCGAACTTGAGCAGCTGCTGATGGCAGCTGGACGCCACACCAACGCGGAATTTCGCCAGCTGGCTGGTGAATATGGGCGGTCACTGCGGGAACGACTGCAGGGGCTGGAACGGCAGCTGCGGCAGATTGTTCGGGAGGACTTTATTCTGCAGCCCATCCTGCGCGATATCTGGAAACCGCATATGCTGTTTGCTGAAGCCGACGTCACCGGCGTGATCGACTGGAACGCAGCAGCAGCCGATCATCCGGCGTTTGACTATGCGCGACTGTTATGCAGTTGGTACGGAAGTGACATACTGAACGCAGATTCTGTCAGCGAGCAGTTGCCGGATGCATGGAATGTCACGGAGCAGCAGTTGTGGCGGTTGTGCTGCCAGTCGGTGTTGTTGTTATCACCAGTCACCTGGCTGCGGCGAATCTGCGCAAATGCCGAATTGCCGCCCACCTCAGAATTGTTGACAACTTCGATGCTGCAAAGATTTCGGGAAGTTGTGGCGGCGATCAACCTGAACCAGTGACCGACAAACCGAATTCAAAATCGCATGGCAAAAAAAGCGACAAAGACTGCCGACTCCACCGCCAACCTCGGCTTTGAAGCCAAACTGTGGCTGGCGGCCGGTGAAGGTGATCTGGCAGGAGCGGATCCGGAAGACAAGAACGAATACCTCGCCGCTAACGTGTTCTGGGTTCCCAAAGAAGCTCGCTGCGGCCATCTGCAGGCTCAGGCTAAGCAGCCCAGCATCGGCAGGGACGTGGACGACGCCATGGTCGCTCTGGAACGCGACAATCCACGGCTTAAGGAGGCTTTGAACAAAAACTACGGTCGAGCCGATCTGGACAAGCACCGGCTCGGAGAACCCATCGACCTGATCGGTTCGATTCAGCTGGCCGATGTGGCCAGCCGTTCAAAAGACTTGCTGGGCCGCGTTTTCGAATACTTCCTGGGACGGATTGAAAAACAACTCTTTGGCAGGCTTGCGTTTTGATGCCCATCACCAGAATGTTCCAGAATCTGGTCAGTGATCGATGCCTGGAGCCTCATAATCACGGCCGTGGATCGGTCGATAACCCTCCCGGCGCGGCACATCCAACACCCGAGGAAGAATTCCGAGATGGCTCCCGACATTTGACCGATCGCTCCGCATATTTGCCTCGTCGCTCCGCATATTTGCCTCGTCGCTCCGCATATTTGCCTCGTCGCTCCGCATATTTGCCTCGTCGCTCCGCATATTTGCCTCGTCGCTCCGCATATTTGCCTCGT
>CAITYU010000417.1 GCA_903896675.1 uncultured Planctomycetaceae bacterium | reverse complement strand
TGCCAGTACTGAGTCGGTGAGTCGGTCATCTGTGATTGTGAAGACGCACAGATCGATGGAGCTGCGGGCGGTGGCGATCAGGGAGCGGATTTCCCGTGGGCAGTCATCGTGCGGGCTGAACCAGGCGCGGGCCTGAATTGTCTCGGTGGACTGCTGTTGCGGGTGCAGCAGGCGGATGATGTCTTCCAGCCATGCGAGTGCAGCGGGCGCATCCGGGGAATTTTCTGCAATTTTTGAGCCGGCCATTGCGAATGCGGCAGTTCGCATCTGCTGGACCAATGAGGGGTCGGGACGGTGCTGTTCCAGCCATGATTTCAGTGCTGTTTTTTCGGAGCGTGAGGCGTGGCAATCGGTGAGGGAATCGGTGAGGAGTTTCAGGAACTGTTCGGGAATCATAGCTGGTTCGCACTTTGGGGTGTGAGGAGTGTGGGGCAGTGATAACGCGGTGATGGCTGTTTGTCGAGTTCCCGGTCGATTTGGTGATCGGGGGTGTGCTGGGTTGCGTTTATGGTGGCGGCATTTCATGATTCCGGTATGCGCGATCCAGGTTGCTGTTTTTTGAAGAGCAGGACTGTGCCGCGGGATTTTTGCAATGCAGGTGAAGTGGAGTCTATGGAACGTAGTGCCTGGTTTCGGTGGTGCAGCTGGCGGGTGCTGGCGATGTCGTTCTGCTGTGTGCTGTTTTCCGGGGCCGAGGCGGCCGAAGATTCGGTTGTGGTGCCGGCATGGCAGCGTTTCCGAGCAGAGCATCTGAGTGCGGAGCAGGCGGGGCGACTGCTGATCAGTGAATTGAACTGTCAGTCCTGTCATGGGGCATATCCGGGGCTGACGGTGCAGGCGCGGCAGGCACCGGTGCTGACGGCTGCGGCTCAGCGATTGAGTCCGGCGTTTGTGCGTCAGTTCCTGCAGAATCCGCAGGGTGTCAAGCCGGGTACTGCGATGCCGCATCTGCCGGCGGCTGCGGCGAATCCTGCTGTGCTGGATGCCCTGACGGCGTTTCTGACTGCTGGTGGTGGCTGGCGTGCGCAGGCGGTTTCTGCTGATGCAATTCGTCGGGGTGAGGATCTGTTTCATCGGGTTGGCTGTGCTGCCTGTCATGGAGATCAGCGCAGTGATGAGGTGATTGAGGCGTTGCGGCGTGGGCTGGCTCCGCCGGCTGACGAGGAAGATGAGTCGGAGGCTGATGCGGCGGCCAAAGTGAAGCCGCAGGTGAATTCGCGTCCGGATTTTCTGATGCCTCTGGGGCGTCTGGAGGACAAGTATTCGCTTTCGGGATTGATTCAGTTTCTGCGTGAGCCGCATGTTGTGCGTCCGTCGGGACGGATGCCGTCACTGAATCTGTCTGCAGAGGAAGCTCGGGACGTGGCCAGTTACCTGCTGCGGAAAGTGCAGGTGGAGGCGAATATTGAGTATGAGTATTTCGAGGGCAGCTGGAATACTCTGCCGGATTTCAGTTCGCTGAAGCCGGTGTCGAAGGGGACGACGACGGATTTTTCCGCCGGAGTCGGTTCTCGCCAGAATGATTTTGCTTTGCGTTTTCTGGGGTATGTGCAGATTCCGAAGGCTGGTGAGTATCGGGTGCATGTGACATCGGACGACGGTTCGCGGGTGCTGATTGATGAGCAGGAGGTTGTGAATAACGACGGCATTCATCCTCCGACAGGTCGCAGCGGGACTGTTCAGCTGACGGCGGGCAGTCATGCGCTGGTGGTGGAGTATTTTGAGCAGGGTGGTGGAGAAGAGCTGAGTGTGGAGATTGAAGGGCCGGGGTTGGGGCGTCAGCCGTTGTCGGCGCTGACGACACTGACTCGGACTGCGGTTCAGCCGCAACCCACGGGACCTGTGGAGCCATCGGCAGAGTCCGTGGCTGAGGGGCGTGGTTATTTTGCGAAGCTGGGCTGTGCCGCCTGTCATCAGCATGGCGAGGGGGCGGAGCAGATTACGGCATCGACAAAGGCTCGTGAATTTGCAAAGTTGAATCCGGCGGGTGGGTGCTTGTCGGTCAGTGTGCCTGCTGGATTGCCGGTATTTGCTTTGAGTGATCGTCAGCGGGGCGACCTGCAGGCTGCGCTGGCTGCCGCGGCTGGCGTTCAGCCGGCTTCGACACCGGAGTCTGAAGTGCAACAGGCGATGCTGTCGCTGAACTGTTTTGCGTGTCATGTGCGCGGCGAGCTGGGTGGCGTATCAGAGCCACTGAACCATGTGTTTGCGGGATCGATTCCGGAGATGGGTGATGAGGGGCGCATTCCGCCGGGGCTGACGGGTGCGGGTGACAAGCTGAACGACGAGTGGATTCGAACGGTGCTTTCTGAGGGAGCGAAGGATCGGCCCTACATGGCGACGCGGATGCCGCGTTTTGGCGGACAGCATGCGGAGTATTTTGGACCGCGACTGGCTGCGGTCGATCGTGGTGCGGTAATTCCTGAGGTGGTTTTTGAGGCTCCGGACCACCGGGTCAAGGCGGATGCTCGACAACTGGTAGGTGATCAGGCGTTGTCGTGTATCAAGTGCCACCGTTTTGATTCTTATGCGGCGACGGGGTTGCAGTCACTGGACATGACCACGATGACTCGCAGGCTGCGGCGGGACTGGTTTCATCGATATCTGGCTGATCCGCAGGCGTATCGTCCGGGGACGCGTATGCCGGCGGCGTGGCCGGGTGGTCGTTCGGTGGTTCCCGCAGTTCTGAACGGCGAGCCTGATCTGCAGATTGAAGCAATCTGGCGTTATCTGCTGGATGGTCGTCGAGCGAAGATTCCATCGGGACTTGAGCGGCAGGCGATTGAGCTGAAGCCGGCTGGGCGTCCGATGATCTACAGGAACTTTCTGGAGGGGCTCTCGCCTCGTGGAATTGCGGTTGGTTTTCCTGAGCGTGTGCATTTTGCCTGGGACGCAGAGCACATGACAGTGCGTCTGATCTGGCACGGGGCATTTATTGACGCGGCGAAGCACTGGGTTGATCGTGGTCCGGGGAATCAGAGTCCGATGGGGGATCATGTGATGGTGCTGCCTGCCGGTCCACCGCTGGCGAGGCTGTCATCGCTGGATCAGTCGTGGCCGGGTGGCAATCCGCGGGACACGGGATACCGATTTCTGGGGTATCGACTGAATGGTGGCGGAGTACCAACTTTCCGGTATCAGTGGAATCTGGTGGAGGTTGAGGAGACGCTGACGCCGGTTGCGAATGAGCCGGACAATGGTCTGCGGCGAACACTGACGGTGAAATCGCCGGAGTCGTTGAATGATCTGTGGCTGCGAGTGGCTTCAGGGAAGATAGAGCAGGTGCAGGGCGGATTTGTCTGGAATGGAGTGCGATTGCAGGTGGAGGAGGGTCTGGCAGTCGTTCGTCGCAGTGGTGATCAGGACGAGCTGTTGATTCAGTTGCCTGCGGGAGTGAAAGTGGCGACGGTGCGGCTGACTCTGATCTGGTGATCTGCGGTCGATGAAGTGAGTGGTTGTTTATGGTACTGCTGGTACTGGCGTGTGTTCTGGTGTCGTTCCTGATTGGCGGCATTCCGTTTGGTTTTCTGGCCGGGCGGTTGCTGCTGGGTGATGACATACGTCGTCATGGCAGCGGCAATACCGGTGCGACAAATGTCTGGCGGGTTCTGGGCTGGAAAGCAGGAGTGTTGGTGCTGCTGCTGGATGCTCTGAAGGGCATGCTGCCGGTGCTGGCTTCTGCAGTGGTGATGCGCAGGGCGGGGGTGGATGATCAGGGGCAGGTGGCACCGCTGATGTCGGGACTGGCAGCCATTTTCGGTCACATGTATCCGGTTTGGCTGGGGTTCCGTGGGGGTAAGGGAGTGGCAACGGCACTGGGAGTGGTGGTGGTGGCTGCGCCGCTGCACAGTGCTGCGGCTTTGGTTGTGTTTGCGCTGTCTCTGGGCCTTTTTCGGATGGTTTCACTGGCATCGATCCTTGCGGCGCTGGGTTTTCTGGTATTTCATCTGCAGAAATACGGGCTGTCGGGTCTGTCGGCAAATCGACTTCCACTGACTCTTTTTTCGCTGATCGTGCCAGCGGTGATCATCTGGCGTCATCGCACGAATCTGGTGCGAATTTTCAATGGAACAGAACGTCGAATTGGTGGTTCGAAGCGTCCTCCTGAGGAGCACACACAGCCATGAGTCGAAGTGTTTGGGGGTATGGGGGGGTGTTTCAGCAGTATTGGCTGTGTGCTCTGGTCGCTGTCCTGCAGTTGCCGTGGTGTTTGACGTGTGTATCGCCAGCGGTGGCTGAGGAGCTGCCGCGTGCGGGGACGGTATTTCGGGCGCGGGACACACTGGACACGTCGGCGGACGGGTTGCAGGATGCGCAGCAGTGTCTGGAGGGTTTGCGGTGGAAGCCGGCAGATTTTGAGGTCAGGCTGGAGGTTCCCCGGGACAATGAGGGCGATCTGCTGGTTCGTTTTCCGTCTCCTGTGTCATCGGGAAATGGGATCAACGATCTGGTATCGATGGAGTGGTATGCTGCGCGGGACAAGGATCGTCGTCCGTGTGCAGCGGACTGCGTAATTGTGGTGCATGAGTCCGGTCGGGGTATGACTGTTGGTCGAATTTTCGCGCGCGGGCTGAATGCGCAGGGGTTGCATACTTTTCTGATTCATTTGCCCGGCTATGGTGCTCGTCGGACACCGGATGCGGAGCGGGCGGAAAAGATGCTGGATGGGTTGAAGCAGGCGGTCGCGGATGTTCGCCGTGCGCGGGATGCGGCGGCCAGTCTGCCGTTGATCAGCGGCCGGGTTTTTGGTGTGCAGGGGACCAGTCTGGGAGGTTTTGTAACGTCGACGGCTGGCGGGCTGGATGCGGGTTTTGATCGTGTTTTCATTCTGCTGGCGGGTGGGAACCTGCACGATGTGGTGCTGCAGGGGCAGAAGGATGCGGCGAAAGTTCGGCAGCGGCTGGAGGCGCTGGGTGTAAAGGCCGAGCAGATCCGCGAACTGGCTCGACCGGTGGAACCGCTGCGGGTTGCTCACAGACTGCGTCCTGAATCCACGTGGCTCTACAGCGGGAAGTATGATGATGTCGTGCCCCCAGCCTGTTCCCATGCGCTGGCGAAGGCTGCAAAACTGCCGGCCGGTCATCACATTGAAATGGCGGCGGACCATTATTCAGGAATTCTGTATCTGCCCGCGGTGATTGCGGAGATTCGTACGAAGATGAACCCGCAGTCAGTGGCGGATATGCCCGCTGCCGGGGACGACGGCAGCGGTGAAGGCAATTGACTGGTTCTGGAGAACTGTAGCGGTTGTTGCGGTCCTGGCGGCTGTGAGAGGCAGCTTCAGATCTGGCAAGGTTTATGAAAACCCGGACCGATACAACCTGAGCCTTCAGGGGGGATCGGAAAATTCTGCCGATGTTTCCTGAACTGCGGCCTTCCGGGAATGGATGCCAGGTCAGACACTGACTGCAAGGGAACATCCTGCATGCTTCAATCCGCCGAAGCGGTTCAACGAACTGTAAGTCTGTCGGAGATTCGGACATTTGAGCAGCTCAGGCACTTTGTGCATGTGCACCTGTGTCGGCGCGAGAACCTGCTTGAGTATCAGTTTCCGATGACGGAGCTGGAGATTCAGCAGGGGGGCCGTCGCTGTGGCGTGCAGTTTCTGCTGCATGGCCCGCGATCCGTACGGCTGGCTGCGGTGTGGGCGGAATCCGTTAATGAGCTGCTGTTCTATGATGCGACCGGCCACAGATTCAATCGGATCCAGCTTCTCAATCGTATTGTGAGCTGCTGATCGGCTGTGTGTGTATTCAGAGCAGCAGTTGCTGCAGCAGCGCAGCGGCGGTGCTGCGTGCCAGCAGGCCACCGGCCACAGCGATCGCTGCAGCACTGACCAGCAGCAGCAGGACTTCGGCAGACTGCAGTCGCAGGATGGTCAGTCGGCTGCAGCCGAGGCGAAACATCGTCTGCATTTCCGCTGCCCGCAGTCTGAGTGAGAGGTTCAGCACAAGTCCCAGCAGCAGCAGGGCCGCTGCGGCTGCAGCCAGCGTGAACATCAGCACGAACTGCTCGATACGAAACACGATGCTCAGCAGTTCCTCGATCACCTGCGGGGGGCTGATGCACTGCAGCTGGCGACTTCCGCTGAACCTTCCGAGCAGTTTGACTCGGTCACGTTCCGTTGCCGGTACGGCGAGAACAGCAGTCAGCGGGAATTCTGAGGTGTTGCCGTGAAAGTGGAAGGAGTCCCGATTCTGGTCGGTGATTTCGAGGTACGGAAGGACTGCCAGCCCGGCTGTCACGCTGGCGGCACCTTCGCGCTCATTTGACAGCAGCAGAGTGGGGTCCGTCTGCCGATCGACATTCTGATGTCCGTGTCCGATACCTTCGATGACCCATGCTGTGCGGAGGTCTGTAAAGACAGCGTCGTCGTCGGGCGAATGATTCCTGGCCAGGACTCCGGTGATCAGCATCTGCAGCGGGTAGTCTCCTGCCAGATTGAGGGCATTGCGAGGTGCTGACAGGACGGTGTCCCCGGTGCGCAGTCCGCTGCGTTCAGCATAATCTGCTCCCAGTACACATTCACCCAGCAGTGCCGGCAGTTCTCCTGACTGCGGTGTCAGCTTGCGAAAGGTGAAGTATTCGGGTGTGGTGCCGACGATGGGGGCGCCGTCGACGCCGGGCTGCGATCGTGTGGTGAATCGCACGTGCAGCGGGACGGCGGTGACACCGCTTGATTCGGCAGCCAGTTGATGCTCGGCCATGGTGACTGTTGTCGCGGGCTGCGAGCGGAAGTAGAGGGAGTGCATGACGAGGTCAATACGACTGCCTGGGGCACCGATGACAAGCGGCGTCGAGACTGCTCGAGCCGAGATCTCACTGCGAAACTGGTTGAGAGTGATCCGCAGGGTGGCAGGCAGCCAGATGATGACGGCCAGACTGAAAATGACGGCGAGCGATCTGCTGCGGTGCCAGCACAGTGAGCGCACGGCCAGATAGAAGGCGCTGTTCATGCTGATGTTCCTGCATCGGTCCCGTCAGTCCTGGCCAGATACTGCAGGAAGGGCAGTGTTCTGTCGAACATGGGCAGCAGTGAGTGATCGTGAGTGACCATGATCAGCGTCGCGCCGCTGCGGCGGGATTCCTGCAGCAGCAGTTCGACCATGCGTCTGGAATTGTCCGGATCCAGATTGCCGGTGGGCTCATCAGCCAGCAGCAGTTGAGGATTGAGCAGAAGTGCCCGGCAGAGTGCCACCCGCTGTCGTTCGCCCTGTGACAGTCGAGTCACCGGGCGCTGAGAAAAACTGCCCAGTCCGACCTGGTTCAGCAGTTCCAGGCCGCGTTCTCGGAGCGCGGGCGAAAGACGCACCGAGGGCTGGATTCGGCAGGGCAGCAGGACGTTGCCCAGCACATCGAGGTAATCGATGAGCTGAAAGTCCTGAAATACCAGTCCGATGTTTCTGAGTCGGAAGAGCCGACGGTCGGCATCCGCAAGATGACCAATGTCTGTTCCAGCCACTTCGACCAAGCCAGCAGCCGGGGACAGAATGCCACAGATCAGGTTCAGCAGCGTCGTTTTTCCGCAGCCGCTGGGGCCGGCGAGCACTGCGGCCTCGCCGCGGACAATGTCCAGCCGGGGTATCTGCAGCTGAAACGGGCCGTCAGTCCACGCAAATCGCAGGTCGCGGATGGCAATCATGTGGGGGCCGAAGGGACTATGGAGCGTAGATGCGGATGTCGTCAAAGTTGCCGATGTCATCAAAGGAGCCGAAGCCCAGCTGGCCCGTGCCGAACGTTTTATCCACGGCCGTCATGACCGGCGTGTTCAGATCGTCAAAATAAACTTTGATTTCACCGGTTTCAGCATTGCGTTCAATCCGGGCCTGATGCCAGCCGTCCGTCCACGGCGTGCCATCCGTGGTACGAGTCGAGATTTTCTTCCGGGGTTCGTTGTTCACAATGAAGATCTGATTTGCGTGATCATCCGTCTTTTTTCCGAAATGCACGTAATACAGATGATCATCGTCCTGACAGCCAAAGAACAGGCACAGGTCGCGGTGGCCGTAATCCGGGATCGTGGACTGCAGCCGAATGTCCATGACGAAACTGCCAGGCCGGAGGTCGCGGATCAGCGTGCGATTGAACGGTGAGCGGAACTGCGGCTTGAAATCGCTGTTGCGTTTGACCAGCGCTGCCACGTGATTGCCATTCTGCTCAAGCAGTTTCCAGGCTGTTTGATCGGTGGGCAGATACCGTGTGAGGCTGTTGTCTTCGAAGTCGTGACTGTAGACCAGTTTCATACCGGCTGGAGGCTGTGGCTTGTCGGCCGCAGACAGCGATGACAGGCAGATGGCAAACAGTGTCAGCAGCAGCGGACGCAGCAGGTTTTTCATGCCGAAGACTTTCTGCACAACAGGTTATTCCGGGGATTCGACTTCGACCAGTCCTTCCATGGGCGTTTCTCGACCAGGGATCCGAGTATACACGGTTTCATCCCAGGTGTGCAGTCCGAGCACGGCGCGGCTGTTTTTTCCAGCCATCAGGCTGCGATACAGCAGGACCTGAAAACCGCCCACGCGAACTCGAAATCCGGCCGCTTCCTGAGCACCGCACCTGCGTCGATTTTCGGTCACCGTCAGTCGCGCCCAGTCAGCCGGAGCATCGCTGCGTCGGGGGTTCCAGTCGAGGGCAAGCGGGATTGCAGCGCCGCCGAGGCCGGGGGCTGTCATCTCCAGTTGGCCATCATGCACTGCGCAACTGCCCAGTGGATGCTGCACTCGATCATCCTCCAGCCACAGAGGAAGTGCCCGCACAGTGGCAGCACCACGTGTCAACTGCAGCTCGCGGGTGACTGAATCGTGAGCTTCAGTCACGCCTTCAGTAAATGGCAATGCGGTTGTGAGCTGAACGCGAGCCTGATCGGCGGGAGTGGACACCGTGTCCGTGAAAATCGCAAATCTCTCGCGACGTGCCAGCATAATCTGGCGAACACACTTCAGGTCGCCGCTCTGCTCGCCCTCCAGCTCAATAAACACGCACTCCGGGTCGTCAAACCAGCAACTGCACTTCCATGCGATCGGGCCGGCAACCGGAGCATCATTTGTGCGGGCGGACCAGTGCCACGTTCCGGAAAACAGCAGCACGCCTCCGGTGTAAGCCTGCAGTTGAACCTGACCGGCGTGCCAGTCAACGCACAGCACGTCGGCATCATGATCGAGCGAACTGCGCAGCACCGCACAGCAGGCCGTGTCCGACTGCCATGCCGGTTGCAATTGCTCGCCAGCGACCGATTCCTCCGAGGCCTGGCTTTTGTCCGCAGCCGGTGCCTTCCACGGTTTGATCGCCCGCAGTTTCTTGAGCGGTCGCTGACTTTTCCTCAGGATTTTCTGCAGTTTACCGCTGTGTGTGGGGCGGATCGCGTCTGTGAGCAGGAGGAGTGGGCTGACGACGGAAAGTGACCCCGCGGGGACGTCTGTCTCCGTCACCGGCTGCGGAGGAACGGCCAGCATGGTTGCTGCGGCGACCAGCCCGGCCAGTCTGGCATCCTGTTCCGGGGGCCCGAAAGACTGTCGAAATGCCGTGCCCCAGGCTGCCGAGCGAGCCATGATGGAGAGGAATCCGGAGAGCACCGGCAGGAGCGACCCATGCGGTCGTCCAGCCTCATCAGTGCCGTCCTGCAGCATCTGCTGTAACCCGGCACTGGCGTTTTCCAGCAGGGCTTCAGATTCTCCCAGGGGACTGAGTACCAGTGCGACGATAAAGGCCGTTTCACTCTGGTAGGCTGATGCCATGGTTGTCTGCAGCGGGCCGTTCACGGCCAGACCAACACTCTCAGCGGTCGCAGATTTCAGGCGGGCCAGCACGGCTACACAGGCTGCAAAAGTGGCGGGCTCAGGAATTTCACCCTGCAGCAGCAGCAGTTCTGCCACGGCCAGTGCTTCCCAGCTGCGGGGTGGCTGACGGAAGGATCCAGCCCAGCCTGCAAGCAGTTTTTCAAGATCCCGCCGGTGTCGGGTTTTCTGTCTGCCGGTGCTGACCGACTGCCAGTACTGCCGCAGCCCTGCGGCCAGAGAACGCTCGCGTGCGGACAGTGCCGCGTCATCGGCGGACCACAGAGCTGCCGAATCATTCTGCTGCAGTTTTTGCAGGCGTCGTGCCGGTCCCTCCAGCAGCCGCCGATACTCGCGGGCAAAGGATTTGAGATTACCGGCTGGAACTGTGGCCCGCAAGGACTCACTGGCCTGTCGGCTGACCGGGATGGAGCGAAGGATTCGAACTGCTGCTGTGGCTGCCATGATCGTACCGCGGGGTTGTTCGGACGATCCTCCGTGAGTCTGCACCGGTGCTCCTGCACCGATCGGTCACCAGAATCCTTTAGATTGTGGTGGAGGAAAAGCCGCCATCGACGACGATGTTCTGGCCAGTGACAAAAGACGATGCGGCGTGCGAGGCCAGCCAGACAACGGCTCCGGCGAGTTCGTGTGCTTCACCGAAGCGAGCCATTGGCGTGTGCCCGATGATCTGGGAGCCGCGTTCGGTGTAGGTGCCGTCTTCGCGAAACAGCAGGGCACGATTCTGATCGGCCGGGAAGAAGCCCGGACTGATTGCGTTGACGCGTACTCCCTGCGTCGCCCACTCGCGAGCGAGGAATCTGGTGAAGTTGATGACGGCCGCCTTGGCGGCGGAGTAGGCGACGACGCGTGACAATGGAATCATGCCGGCCATCGATGCGATGTTGATAATGCTGCCTTTTTTCTGTGCCACCATGGTTTCGCCGAAGACCTGAGCCGGCAGCAGGGCACCACCCACGAGGTTCAGATCAAAGACGCCATTCCAGGCATCCCGGGAGAGTCTGCAGAAGTTGCTGCCCGGTGGCAGAGTGGCGTCAGGGCGATTACCTCCTGCAGCCGAAATCAGCACGGTGATCGGTCCCAACTGAGCCGCAATTCGGTCGCGAGCATCCGTCAGTGACTGCGTATCCAGCGCATCTGCTGATACGAACAGTGCCCGTCCACCGGCAGCCTCGATCTGCCGCACACGCTCCTGACCGCGTTCTGCACTGCGACCAACCACTGCCACCGCAGCGCCGGCGGCAGCCAGAGCGGAAGCCATGCCGCCACCAAGTACGCCGGTGCCACCCAGAACTACAGCAGTGTCACCGGTAAGGTCGAAAATCGATCGTGTCATGGGGATGATGGTCCTGCGGGAAAGTCTTTGTGAATCAGGTGCGGGCTCGTTCCAGTTCGTCAAGTTCGGCATTGAGCAGTTCCAGTGTCGCGATCTGCCCTTCCTTCTGCCGAGCTGCGAACTGCTGTTCAAGGTCGGCGATCTGCAACTGCAGTCTGTTGAGCTCTGCGGGGCTGATCCGATCCGTGAACATCAGGCCTTCGAGATGATCGTATTCATGCTGGACCACGCGTGCGGGGAAATCTTCCAGCTCTATTTCAAACGGCTGACCGTCAAGATCGAATGCATCGACGACGATCTGAGCCGCGCGGGGGACCGTGGCATACAATTCCGGCAGGCTGAGACAACCCTCTTCGCCGTCAGCACCACCGCGACGGCGTGTGATGCGCGGGTTGATGAACACCATTTCTGATTCTGTGGCTTCCGGATCGCCCTCGGGATTGATCACAAACATGCGATAGGGCAGCCCACACTGATTGGCGGCGAGTCCCACGCCCCGCGCCTGATACATGAGCTGAAACATCTGCTGCACCATATCCCGCAGGCCAGCGTCAATTTTCTTCACCTCGCGGCATTTGCGGCGGAGTGCTGGGTGCGGATGGTGCACGATACTGAGGGTTTTCATGGAAACAGCCGCAGGCGACGAAGAGAGGCAGGAGGATCACCGAATGCGTTAGTCTAATCGATTAACGGGTTTTTCCACCCTCTGGCGGGGGCAAAACCGGGGAATCCGGAGACCGGTGATGGGCGGCTGTATCAGGGGGTCGCAGGGACGCCGGCTTTGGGCGGATTGCGATAATCGAGGGGAGGCTTCTGCCCCGCTCGCATCAGTGACTCATACTTTTCCGTGCCCAGCCGCTGGCGGAGCTCTGCGGCGGCCTGCTGCAGAACGTCCGGACTGCGGAACAGATCAACCGCAGTCAGTGCCAGAGTGCGGGCCGCCAGGTGCATGCCCTTCTCTCCGATGGTCATGCCACCAGCCGCAACAGCCTGCCAGGAATGTGCGGGCGTACCCGGCACCCAGCAGACCGTGGTGAAACCGGTGGTGGGCACGACCCAGGAGATATCGCCGACGTCTGTTGAGCCCTTGCCGATGGTGTTGTCCACGTCATCCACCTGCCGCAGCGCTTCAAGACCATCCCTGGAATCCAGCGTCTGCTGAATTCGGGCGGCAAACTTCTGTTCAGCATCGGTCCACTGCAGGTCATTCTGGGACTGCAACCGGCGACGGACAACTCCAGTGAGCACGCTGTTGGGCAGGATTTCGCGAATACCGCCTTCATAACGGATCTTCAGTTGTGTTTCGGTAGCCAGTGCTCCGGCCCGCGCACACAGTTCAAGACGCTCGTAAAGTGGTTTCAGAAAACGTCCCTCAGGATGGCGGATGTAGTAATAGATTTCGGCGAATGGCGGCACCACGTTGGGAGCATCACCACCACTTGTAATGACGTGATGAATACGGGTGTTTTCCGGCGTGTGTTCGCGCAGCAGTTCGGATGCGTGGGCTGTCAGCTCGACAGCGTCCAGTGCGGAACGTCCCAGGTGGGGTGCAGAGGCCGCATGGGCCGTGCGACCTTCAAACTGAAATTTGACGGCAATGCGGGCCAGACTGGACCTGTCTCCGGCGGCGTTGCGTGATCCGGGATGCCAGTGCAGCACCGCATCGCAGTCATTGAACAGGCCTGCCTGTACCATGAAGACCTTGCCGGATCCGCCCTCTTCGGCCGGGCAGCCGTAAAAACGGATGGTGCCGCTGATTTTTCCATCACGAATCTGCGCTGCCAACGCGATGGCCGCGGACAGGGAGGCCGTACCGAAAAGATGGTGTCCGCAGGCGTGTCCCCAGTTGTGTTCGCCCGGTCGAGCCAGACGTTCAGGTTCCGCCTGCTGCGACAGTCCCGGCAGGGCATCGTATTCACCAAGAATCCCGATAATCGGATGCCCGCTGCCGAATTCGGCGATGAACGCCGTCGGAATTTCCGCCACACCGCGTTTCACGGTCAGTCCCGCTGCAGCGGCCGCATCTGCCAGCAGTTCACTGGAGATCGTCTCCTGATACCCGGGTTCCGCAGCCTGCCAGATTTTCTGAGCTGTCTGCCAACTGGCCTCCCGCCGTTCGGCCAGTGACTGCAGCACAGCCTGCTCGGCAGGATCTGTCTGCCCCAGCGCTCTGTTGAGTCCCGCAGAGAGGGCGAGGATTGCGCACAGGAGCAGGCAAAGTGGACGTGACATGCTGGAAAACCCGGGAAAAAGGCGGCGAACGAGAGAGCCATCAGGGGACAGATTCAGCCGGTTGCGACTGGTGCTGCTGCCAGCAGAGTCTGCAGATGCAGTCCCGCGGATTCCGCCAGTCTGGCTGGATTGTAACCACCTTCCAGCAGACTGACGACCCTGCCGCCGGAGTGCACTGTTGCAGCGTCCAGCACGGCTTGCGTCAGAGTTTCAAAGTCCTCGGTTTCCAGCCCCAGCGAGCCGACCGGGTCTTCGGCGTGAGCATCGAAGCCGGCGCTGAGAATAATCAGTTCCGGTCGGATGCGATCCACGGCAGTATCGAGGATGGCCTGGAAGTCGCGCAGGAACTGACTTCGGGGAGTACCGAACGCGACCGGGAGATTGAATGTTGTTCCCAGCCCGTCTCCGGCACCGATTTCATCACGGCGACCGGTGCCCGGGTAAAAGGGAAACCGATGTGACGACAGGAAACCGACGCGGCCGTCTTCGTAGAAGGTGTCCTGTGTTCCATTGCCGTGATGCACATCCCAGTCCACCACCAGGACTCGTGACAGTCCGCAGTGGTGGATGGCTGCCGCTGCCGCCGCCGCGGCGTTGCCGAGCAGACAGAAGCCCATGGGAGATGATGGAAGTGCGTGATGTCCCGGTGGGCGAATGGCACAGAAGGCGGTGCGATCCTCCCCGGCAAGAACTCTGTGTACGGCATCGATGGCTGTTCCGGCGGCCTGCCATGCGACATCAGCGGATTCCGGGCTGAGCACAGTATCAGCCTCGATGCGACCACCGCCGGCGGCGGCAAACCGCCGCAGCTCCTGCAGGTGATCCTGTGTATGCACCAGCAGCAGGTCAGCATCGGCTGCAGAAACGACAGGGCGACGAGTGACGCGCTGCAGCAGTCCCGTGCGCTGCAGGTGCTGCTCAAGCACGGCGACTCGGAGGGGACATTCCGGGTGGTTCCCGGTCTGGTGACGCTGAAAGCCGGGATCTGAATAAAACAGTGTCATGTCGGGGTATCCGGCGGTTGTTTCCTGTGATCTTCTGATATTCTGAAGCGCAGGTGACATTCTGCCAAGTCCAGCAGCCGGCAGGAATCCGATCCGTTTGATGATTTGTCCGTTGTCTGCTTTGCATAAGGTTGCGACATGTCGGAAATCAGGAATTGCCAGCCAGGTCTGATCACGCGTCGGCCGGGGTTTGTCCTGCCGTTGGGGTTTTCCGGACTGCTGGTTGTGCTGATCAGCGGTCTGCTGGTTGCGGACGAACCATCAGCAGAGACTCGGGAAGGGCGTCTCAGGCAGCAGGTTGCTCAGTTGCTGGAGACAGTGGAAGGCAGTGACTGGATCCCGCTGATCATGGCGGATCTTGAGTTATCGACGGACCTGACGGAGGAGTCTCAGAGCTGCTGTCGCCGAATTCTGCGGTCGCTGGCGGTGGCGGACGATACGGCGGCTCAGGAGCATGTTCATTCGGTGTTTGAGAATGAGCCGGAGCGGCGTGGGATGGCAGCGGAAGCGGTTGCCATGGCGGCCATGACGCGTCCCGGAGGTCTCAGAAACTGGCGATTGCTGGTGCGCTCACTGAACGTGGTGCGGCAGTCCGAAGCTGTGGCGGTGCTGCGAGCGCTGCAGCGGTATCGGCAGCGTGCCAACAAGGGCCACTGGGTCCGTCGTGTGATTCTGACCGGGCTCAGTCTTCCGGAGGGCGATCGGCAACTGGCTTGTGAACTGCTGCAGCACTGGACAGGTCAGCCGCAGCGTCCAGCTCCGGCGTGGTCACTGGCGCAGTACCAGGAATGGTTTGGGCAGGAGCATCCGGATCTGCCGCCGGCGGTACTGCCGCAGGACACTGCGGGAGCCGTGTGGACGTGGCAATCGCTGGAGGCTTTGTTTACCGGCATGCATCTGACGGCGGAGCAGGGAGTGCAGGGGCCGATGATCTTTGAGAAAGCTGGCTGTGCGAAGTGTCATCGGCGGGGCGGTCTGGGAGGCACAGCGGGTCCCGACCTGACGTCACTGGGTTGGCGGCGACAGCGTGCGGAGGTGCTGGAATCGCTGCTGTATCCGTCGCAGGAATTGCACGAGGAATATCCCACTGTGATCGTGGCTCTGCAGGATGGGACATCGGTAACGGGGTTGCTGCAGCGTGCTCCGGACGAAGGCCTGCAGGTTTTCAGCAGTGCCGGGGAAGTCCGCAGCTTTCAGCAGTCCGAGGTTGTGGCCATTCGCGGACATGCGGTGTCTGCTATGCCGGCAGGAACGCTGGATCGATTGACCGCGGACGAGGTGCGGGCGCTGGTGGCGTGGTTAACCAGCGTGGACGGGATTCCTCGGCCACATCAGGAGGATGAGGGTCAGGAAGAAGAGTAAAACCTGAGCGGTTGCAGGGGTGGATTCTGCTGCGAGGAACACGCTAAAGGTGCGGGGAAGTCTGCGACGATCAAGTCGTTGACCGGCAGTTCGACGAATCGTCCGCTGACCGTGATTGGCTGCGCAGATCGGCAGAAACTGCCACTGTGTGCGGTCGTCTCGGTGCGATGGGTGGGCGGGTTCGGGCTGTCGGCGGTCAACAGCAGCAGGAAGCCGCCGGGGTCACTCCGGCAGAGGAACGCGGCAGCGATGTCAGGATCCGCAAAAACTGATCAGCTTCGACTGGGTTTCATGGAGACGATCGAGGTTGAGGGGCGAGGGCATATTGGCGGGCTGCTGATCACGAATCAGAACGGCCGTCCGCTGGAGTTTCAGTGTACAACTCCGGTTCGTCCCAATCGCACTCAGGAGATTCTCTTCGGTGAAACGCTGCGGCCGTGGCTGCTGGGTGAACTGATCGGCAGTACCCTGCTGGACCGTGTGGCGATTAAGCCCAGCCTCGTGGTGACCAGCGATCCGTGTCTGCTGGAACTGAGGAATCATACCGAGGTACCGATTGCTGTGGCGGAGTCTGCGACTGGTGGGCGTCGCGGTGCAACGGGAGGCGATGCGTTGGAGAGTCGAAAGCTGCACCTGGGCGGCAGTGTGCTGAGATTTCATGATGCTCACAACAGTGACATCGATTCGCTGCAGAAGCAGAGGCATCTGATTCCGGATTCGGCTGATCTGCAGGAGCCACTGGAGCGGGTGCGGGAAGCATTGGCGGAGACGGTTCGAACCGTGTTTGCTCGCTGAGCAGGCAGGATCAGCAGAGATCTGACAGGGGCCCGAACGAATGGATGCGGCGGGGACAAATGGCGAGTCGGGCGAGTCGTCGGTCGGTGTGGCGGAAGCGGACAGTGGTGTCATGCTGCCACAGCGACCGGAGCTGCTGTCGACGGGATTCAACCCGGCACTGTCTCGAGTGCCGGCTCCTGAGACCCTGTGCAGCACGCTGGACATCACGCTGGATTTCGTTCCGTCGTGGACTCCGCGGCGGATCCCTTTGAAATGCATCGGGCTGACGCTGCCTGAGGGTGTGGAATTTCTGCCACCGGCGGCTCCGAAACCGGGATTGCCGGCGGAGTCGCGGAAGGCTGCGGCGGCGCAGCCGGCTGAGGGATCGTCCGAGGGTGAGCCACCGCAGAAGAAGGTGACTCGACTCAAACCGCCTCCGGATGCCCTGTCACTGCAGGATCGTCTGTTCTATCTGCTGCAGCCTCCGCTGGAATCATGGCTGGCCGGTCAGGAACTGATCATGCCGTTTGAGCCTTTTTCGTATCAGTACGAGGGCATCGCGTGGCTGTTTTCCAGTCAGGCCGCCCTGCTGGCAGATGAGATGGGTCTGGGCAAGACGATGCAGACCATTACGGCGATTCGGTTGCTGCTGCGCAGCGGTCAGGCGCGCAGGATTCTGCTGATCTGCCCGAAGCCTCTGATACCGAACTGGCAGCGGGAATTCAAAACGTGGGCGGAGGAACTGCCGGTTGTGGTGATGGAAGGCAACGGGGCGAGGCGACGCATGCTGTGGACGATGCCCGGCGTGCCGATTCTGATTGCCAACTACGAACTGATGACGCGGGATCTGGCGGAGATGCCGGAAGAAGAGCAGCCAAAGTTTGATCTGCTGGTTCTGGATGAAGCGCAGCGAATCAAAAATCGCGAATCGAACACAGCGCTGACGGCGCGCGCGATTCGGCGTCGGCGCAGCTGGGCGCTGACAGGGACTCCGATCGAGAATCGTCCGGAGGAACTGGGAGCACTGTTTGAATTCATGGAGGTGATTCCGAAGGGGAGTTCGCCGGATCTGCGACAACTGTCGAGACTGGCGAAAAAGTATATTCTGCGACGCACCAAGGACCTGGTGATGAAGGATATGCCACCACGGATTGACCGGGATGCGGAGCTGGAACTGACGGACGCGCAGGAATCGGCCTATCGCATTGCTGAGAAGGAGGGCGTGATTCAACTGAACGATCTGGGAGATTCGATCACTGTGCAGCACGTGTTCGAACTCGTTCTGCGTCTGAAGCAGATTACCAACTATGATCCGCTGACTGGCGAAAGTGCCAAGCTGGAGCGGCTGCAGGCGGACATGGAAGAGATCGCTGCCAGTGGCGGGAAAGCCATTCTGTTCAGCCAGTGGACAAAGACGATTGACTGGCTGGAGCCTCGGCTGAAGGAATTCAATCCATTGATTTATCATGGTGGAGTTCCGACGAAGCAGCGTGAACCCATTCTGGCGAAGTTCAAGCAGGATCCGAAGGCTCATATTCTGCTGATGAGTTACGGCACGGGGGCGGTGGGATTGAATCTGCAGTTTGCCGGTTACGTGTTTCTGTTCGACCGCTGGTGGAATCCGGCGATCGAGGATCAGGCGGTCAACAGAGCGCATCGAATCGGGGTGAAGAATCCGGTGATTGTCACGCGTTTTATCTCGAAAAACACGATTGAAGAGCGTATTGACCGGGTGTTGCGGGAGAAGCGGGAGCTATTTGAGATGGTGCTGGGCGAGGGTGACAACAACAATCGCGCGCTCAGCCTGACGGCTTCTGAGATCTTCGGGTTGTTTGATCTGAAGGCGCGGCACAAGGATGGGTCGCGTTCGATCGGACCGAAGCCCGTGCCGGCAAGCGGCGAGGCTGCCTGAGGCTGTAGGGAACTGCCTGACGTTGCGTGAGGCAGACCGCTGGAAGTCTGCAGCATGGCTTTTTCGCACACATCCACTTATGCTGCACAGTGGGTCGCGGAACTTTGATGGGGAGTGCAGCCATGGGTGATCTGCGGAGTGTTGCGGGGAAGCTGCTGTCGTGCGGTCTGTGCTTATGGAGCGGACTGGTGGTTTGGGCGGGTGATGTCTCATTGCCGCGAAGCAGTCCTGAGTCGCAGGGTGTGTCGTCGCGGATGGTGCTGGAATTCGTGCAGGCTGCGGACCGCCAGGTGCACTCGATGCACAGTTTCATGCTGGTGAGAAACGGGCATGTGGTAGCGGAAGCGTGGTGGGCACCGGAGTCTGCTGACAAGCCGCATGTTCTGTGGTCGCTGAGCAAGAGTTTCACGGCGACAGCGGTGGGGTTGGCGGTGGCGGAGGGAAAGCTCAGTATTGATGATCGGGTGAGCAGTTTTTTTCCGGACAGTCTGCCACCTGAGCCGTCGAAAAATCTGCAGGAGATGCGAGTCCGGGATCTGCTGACGATGACCGCGGGGCATCAGGATGAACCGGCTCTGGGGCGCGAGACGGACTGGATTCGGGCGTTTCTGGCTCATCCGGTACCGCACAAGCCGGGGACACATTTTCGGTACAACACTCCGGCGACGTTTATGCAGTCGGCGATTGTGCAGAAGGTGACCGGTCAGTCGGTTGTGCAGTATCTGCAGCCGCGATTGTTTGGTCCATTGGGAATTGAAGCGCCGCGCTGGGATACCAATCCTCAGGGGATTTCACTGGGTGGATATGGGCTGTATCTGAAGACGGAAGATGTGGCCAGGTTCGGACTGCTGTATCTGCAGCGTGGGCAATGGAATGGTCAACAGTTGATTCCGGAGGACTGGGTGCGGCTGGCAACGTCGCGACAGACCAGCAACGGCAGTCGACCGGACAGCGACTGGGACCAGGGATATGGATTTCAGTTCTGGCGGTGCCGGCACAACGCCTACCGGGGCGACGGAAAGGACGGTCAATTCTGCGTGGTGCTGCCGGAGCACAATGCGGTGGTGATTCTGACCGCCAATACCGGGGACATGCAGGGCCAATTGAACGTGGTCTGGGAGCACCTGTTGCCGGCATTTCATGACCAGCCGCTGGCGTTGGATGCGCAGAATGAGGGCAAATTGCGGGAATTCTGCGGAAGTTTGCAGGCGAAGCGTTGAGAGAAGTGTGCTGAAGTGCCTGAGTTTTCCGGTCCGGGAGTTGCTATTTATCTGCTCATTTGTTCAATTCTGTGTTGATTCGAGAATTTTCTGCGTCAATTGCGGCGATCGGGCATGCTTTTAGCTGCCCACCGTGTGACTGGCGGAATGGCAGAATTGTTTCTGTGAAGTGGGCAGATGTTTGAGCGTCCGTTTTTATCGATGGATCTTGCGAACCCGACGTGGTGGGCCTACGTGGGGTTGCTGGTGATTGCGGTTTACTTTCGTTTTTCGCGGTTTTTTTCGATTCGGAACCTGGATCTTCTGTTGCTGCTGGCGGTGTCGACCAGTTTGACGGCGACAGTGCTGTATCGGGACCGAGCCTGGACTGTGGAGGCGGAGGGCGGCCCGCTGCTGACTCGTGTGAACGCTCTGATGGCGGATGTGCTGGGCGGGGGCGAGCGGGGCACGATTCCGGTCTCGTACCGGGCCGATGAGGCAGATTCGTCCCGTGAAACTTCCGGTCCGGGGGTTGCTGGTAGCGGTTTAGCCAGTCAGATTCTGAATTCTGCGGTGGACCAGCAGCATCCGATGTACCGCTGGGGTTCACTGGTTCTGCTGACTTCGTCGGCGTGCCTGCTGGTGCGGCTGATGTTTGATGAAAGCCTGACTCGACGTCCGCGACTTGATCAGAATCTGAACCTGTCGGGTTTGATGTGTCTGTGCATACCGGCGTTTGGCATTCTGATGGCGCATGTGGCACTGCTTTCACCGCCCCAGCATGCTCAGGCGACGATGCAGTATGGGCAGGCCTTGTTGCACCGTCAGCATGTGGAGCTGTTGGCGGATGAAAGTTCCGTGCCGCCTGCTCCGGTTGAGACTCTGATGGCGGCGGGGGGCAGCATTGTGGGTGATCTGGCGGACACGGAACCCGACTGGGTGGCGCGCGGTCTGGTGATTACAGCTCATTCGCTGGTGGTGCTGGGACTTCTGGTGATCAGTCGGCTGCATTTTGCCAGTCTGCAACTGGGTGTATCGATGGTCTGTCTGTATCTGCTGTTGCCCTGCACGGGGGTCTACGTGCATCAGCTCAGCCATGTGCTGCCGGCGGCGTGTCTGACGTGGGCCTTTGCCTGTTATCGTCGTCCGATGGTGGCTGGGATTCTGCTGGGTCTGGCGAGTGGCACTTTGTTTTTCGCGATTTTTCTGATCCCGTTGTGGGCCGTATTCTATGGTCGTCGGGGTGCCCTGCGTTTCATCATTTCGGTGACTGCGGTGGCGGTGGTGCTGGCGGGGACTTTGATGCTGATTTCTCAGGATGCTTCATCGTTTGCGGAGAAGCTGATTCGGTCGACGAACTGGACGGTGTATCGGCTGCTGATGGAGCCTGCGGCGGTGCAGGATTCGCAGTTGAGCCAGACGATCATCCGGATCCTGATGGCGGCGGTATTCTTTGTGATGCTGACGGCGATGATTGTTTTGCCGCGTCCGCGGAATCTTGAAAATCTGCTGGGGAATTCGACGTCGCTGATTGTTGCAGCCCAGCTTTGGTATCCGCAGGATATCGGGCATTACGTGCTGTGGTATCTGCCGCTGTTGTTGCTGGTGATATTCAGGCCACGTCTGGACCGTCTGATACCTCCGGACCGTCTCGATGCGACTCTGGCATCCCTGTCGTCACAGAGTTCCGGTACTTTGCGTTCCACGCTGGCTGTTGAGAGCTGAAGTCCTGGAATCTGACTTCCCGAAAGTGGCGTTGTCGGCGAGAATAGGGGCCGCAGTTGGGGGGGGGCTTGTTGGCTATGGGCTGGCCCGCAGGAATTTGAGGGGCGGACAGATGTCAGGAAAGCGTGCAGTATTGCGTGTAGCCGTCGTGCTTGCGGTGATCGGTTGTTTCACGTTGCCGTGTCTGATTCGCAGTGTGTCGGCGGGTCTGCGGGTGCAGGTTTTGAAAGCGACTGCAACAACTACGCTGACTCCGGGGCAGCAGCCCGGGCGTCCGAACGGCGGTTGGTCAGTCGAGCTTGAGTTATTGATTCGCGTGGAGAACGATGGTGAGGCGGAACTGAGTCTGCAGGGGTCAGACGTGTACATCCGGAGCGGCGAATCGCTGGTGCGGCGTCGTGCGGACGCTGCCGTGGTGGGGCCCCGTCTGGATACGCTTGCGGGCGGGCAGTCAGTGGACGGTACAGTCAGGTTTCAGGTCCTGTCGTGGCCTGCTGATCCGAGCAGCCTGCAGCTGGTGCTGGGGGTGGAAGGGCGTCCGGACGATGATAATCCGGTTCTGGATGCTGAGGGGCGTGTGGTTTCGGGGTTGTCCGGCGAGGCATTGGCGGTGGTGCCTCTGCTGCAGTGGGTGCGTGAAGCTTCGCGGTTTTCCGTGGATCGGCTGGGTCCTGGCGGAGCGTTGGCACTGATTTCGACAGAGCGGGATCTGGATGTGTTGTCAGCGTGGGCGCTGGCGGGGCCATTGAGGGAACTGCTGCGTGAGAACGTGGAGCGGGTGGTGCTGACCTCGGCGGGTGAGGGGCGGCGCGGGGTAACGGACGAAGTGGGGATGTGGCTGAGTGGACTGCAGCAGAGTGCGCAGCAAAGGACGCAGCCGAATGTGCGGCCGGGCCTGATGCCTCCGATGATGAACAGGCAGGCTCCTTTTCCGGTATTTGATCAACCGTTTCGCTACGTGGCGGTGGCTGAGATGAGTGTGAGCGAGAGCGGCAATCCATTTGCTCGACGCCGCACGACTCGGGGCGACCTGAAGCTGGATGAGTCGATTGCCGAAGGGTTGGCACCGGTTTATCGGTATGCGCCGCTTTCCGAGGCGATTCGGGATTTGCAGAGTGACACGGCGGGAGTGCGATTGGGTGCATTGGCGGGGGCGGTGGATCGGCTGTCCGAGGACGAGGCAGCGGCGGTTCTGGATCGTGCGCGTTCCGGTTCCCCGCAACAGCAACTGGAAGTGGCATCGTGGTTGAATCAGATACCAGGGCGTCGTGCCGTGCTGGCGCTGCAGGAAATGGCGACGGGCGAAAATGAGGAGCTGGCGGGTGTGGCAATCCGGGGGCTGGCGACCAGCCGTGAAGATTCGGCCGAGCGAGCGATGACGGTCGTCTGGGAGGCTGGGTCGACGCGACCTGTCCTCAGGAACGAGGCAGCATCTGCGATGGTGAGGTCGGGCGATGACCGCTGGACTGCGTTTGTTGCGGCGTGGGTCCGGGATTTTCTGCAACTGTCCGGGAATGGACAGGCGGGCGGAATTCTGCCCGAGCAGGTGCGTGGTGCTGTGGCCTTTCTGCTGGAGCGACGTCATGAGCCGACGCAGGTGCTGATACGCGAACAGCTGCCGGGGATTCATCCTGCGAAGTTTCAGGATCCCTTGATTCGAATTCTGCTGGACCAGGCCCAGCCGCTCGATCTGCGGGCTGTGCACAGGGCTGTGGATGCAAGGATTCGTGAGGGAGACATCACACAGGAGGTGCTGTATGCGGCTTTGATTCTGCGTGATTCTGCGTGGACAGAGAAGCTGCTGGCTGACTATCGGCAATTGCGGAATTCCGGGCGACAGGAGGATCAGCGTTCGCTGCAGCCGGTGCTGGCGTGTGCCACTGCAGCTCAGGTGGACGACATCGTGTCGCAGTGGAAGCAGCTCACGTGGGCAGCTCAGAATGAACTGCTGGTGTATCTGGCGGCAGTAGACCACAGGCAATGGAAATCGCTTGCTGCGGAACAATTGCTCAACAGTCCGGACACATCGGAAACTGCGATCAACCTGTTGTCTCAGGAGGCATCAGAGGAGGCTCTGGCGTTGCTGCGGGATCTGCTGCGACGCCAGATCGCAGCGCTGGAGGGAACGAAGGATGCATCGGCGCGGGGGCGCGACCAGCTGCAGCGTCTGACGGCTCAGATTGCCGGCTTTGTGCATCCGGAGTGTCGTCGTCTGATCAATCAGATGTGTCGCGACACCAATGAGTATGTGCGGTCGACGGCGAAGGAGCAGCGTACGAACATTCTGGTGCGTTCTCCGGCCGTGCGATCGCTGCAGCAGGAGAGCCAGTTGCGTGATGCAGATCAGAAGCAGGAAGCGGACCAGATGCTGGAGGAGGTGCTGAGACTGGATCCATTTCTGCCTGAGGCGTGGTTGCGACGCAGCTCGGTGCGGATGCACGCGGGGAACTTCGATGCTGCGATGGAGGATCTGCGGCATGCGGCGGAGCTGTCTCCGGAGCACGTGGAGGTGGAGAGTATGATTTCGCTGGTGCTGGTGCGACAGGGTAAGGTGGCCGAGGGTCTGCAGGCTGCTGACAGGCTGATAGCCAGCGTCCCGTTTGATGATTATGCGCTGTACAATGGGGCCTGTTCCTATGCTCGTGCTGCGGAGCGGGCAGAGACATCTGCTGCCGATCGTACCAGCTGGATCGCCCGTGCTGTGGAGTTGATTCGGGCGACGAATGCCACAGGCTTCGATGATGATGAGCATCTGGCGCAGGACGTGGACCTGCAGATTCTGCACGACCATCCGGAGTGGCCAGCACTGCTGGAGGCTGCGAAAAACAACCCGGGACGAGAACGCTGAGTGCCGGGTTTCAGCGTGGGGTGGTGGATTCGGACAGGCGACCGTCCTGCATGGTCAGGATTCTGTCGGCAATGTCCAGAATTCGGGGGTCGTGAGTGACCATCAGGATGGGTCTGGCCAGTTGTCTTGCCAGCGTCTGCAGTCGACTGACGACTTCCCGGCCGGTCACGCTGTCCAGTGCTGAGGTGGGTTCATCCGCGAGGACCAGTTGAGGGTCGGTGACGAGGGCTCGTGCCACGGCCACCCGCTGTCGCTGCCCGCCTGATAGTTTGGCAATCGGATAATCAATGCGATCCTGCAGTCCGACTTCGCCCAGCATGGCAACGGAGCGTCGGCGGGCTTCCCTGCGATCGACCTGCGGGTGCAGATCGAACATGATCTGTACATTCTGCAGTGCGGTCAGGAAAGGCAGCAGGTTGTGGGCCTGGAAGATGAAGCCGATCTTTCGCCGCAACTGGATCAGATCGGTGTAGGTTGCGTGGTGCAGAGCATGTCCGAGAACATTCAGGGTTCCGTGCTGCATGCTGCGCAGTCCGGCGATCAGCGTAAGCAAAGTGGTTTTTCCCGACCCGGAGGGGCCGGTGAGCAGCACGATTTCACCGGGCTGGATCTGCAGGCTGACATCGAACAGGATCTGTTTCTGCAGTTCGCCCTCACCGAAGCTGAAGTTGATTCCCTGACCCGAGATGACGGA
>CAITYU010000416.1 GCA_903896675.1 uncultured Planctomycetaceae bacterium | reverse complement strand
CGTCCGTGCACACCGCACCACTGACCACTGACCACTGACCACTGACCACTGACCACTGACCACTGACCACTGACCACTGACCGCGTCTTTCGAACTTCAAATCCCCCAAAACCCCTTCGCCCTCATTCGTCTCATTCGTGTCATTCGTGGTTCAAAACTCCCCACGCCACCACTTCCGCGTTTTTCCGCGTTCTTCAGCGGCAAAAAAAACTCTCCCAACACTCCCACCTCGCCTCCACCCCACGCTACAAGAACATCGCTCTCCGTCCGTGCACACAGCACCACTGACCCCAGCCCCAGCCCACTGACCACTGACCACTGACCACTGACCGCGTCTTTCGAACTTCAAATCCCCCAAAACAACTTCGCCCTCATTCGCGTCATTCGTGGTTAAAAACTCCCCCCGCCAACACTCCCGCGTTTTTCCGCGTTTTTCTGCGTTCTTCCGCGGCAAAAAACACCCTCCCAACACACCCTCACCGCTTATCCACCCCACGCTACAAGAAAACGGCTCTCCACTTCCCACTTCCCACTTCTCACTTCTCACTTCTCACTTCTCACTTCTCACTTCTCACTTCTCACTTCTCACTTCTCAAGCACCTTCGCCTGCTCAATCCGGTACAGACGCGACAGCTCGCTCTGATCGGCATCAGGATCAATCCGAAAAATTCCCTCCACATCAAACGGACGGTTCGCGATGTAATCCGTCGTCTCACCCTCCGCCAACTGCACCGTCATTATGTCATAAATCTTCGGCTGACGCACAAAACAACAAATGCCGTTGTCACGAGCCAGTGCAAATTCCGTCAGACCCGTCGCCACATACGTCGGAAACATAAATCCACGAATCCGTACCAGCTTGCCGTCCAGAGACTTCAGCCACTCAGGAAAATGCTGCACCGCATCCGGCGGAACAGGCTCCATATTCAACACCTTCAACAGATCAATGTCATCATAACTGACACGCACCGCCTCGCTGGGACGCTCACGACGAAAACGCTTCTGCGGCACCAGCAACTGAATCTGACGCACCTCACCCACAACACCATTGTCAATCACCGGACGATCCGCCGAACCCACCACGCCAGACTGCGCGGAACCGGCCTGAGCACCCGCGGAAACGCCGTCCGACACACCCGCATTCGCCGCTGTCGCCGACGCGGCAGCAGGACCCGGTTCACCGCCCTCTGCCCCCACTGACACCGGCTCCGCCACGGCACCTGCCGGCGACGATCCCGCATCCGCCGTACCCGCTGCAGGATCAGACGGCTGCGGTTCTGCACCAGCCGCGGCAGGCACTGCACCAGTCGCCGCGGCAGGCAACTGCGCCGCCTGAGCCTTCGCGGGAACGGGCTGTGACTGAACACCTGCGATCGGCGTAGCGGAACCGTCCGACCCGGTCACAGGCTGAAATGTCTGATACTGGTCCGCATCACTGCCACCGCAGCCCGCCAGCAGACCACAACAGAAGAGCAGTATCGGGAACCGTACGAGCCCACTCACGAGAATGCTCCTTCGAGCGAGGCGACTGTCAGCAGAAGCAACCGGTATTATCCGGTGTCCACAGACAAATAACCAGCGGAATCCCGGGAGCAAACCACTGCCGAGCGGGAATTCCCCGCGGCAACAGACCCCACCGGACGCAACCGCGCGGCACCATCAGAATTCCGCGTGCCCCGGAGTCCTCGGGAAGGGAATGACGTCCCGGATATTCGTCATTCCCGTAATCAACAGCACCGCACGCTCCAGCCCCAGACCAAATCCCGCATGCGGCACCGTGCCGTATTTCCGCAGATCCGTGTACCACCAGTAATCGTCAGGATTCAGATGACACTCGCCCATCCGCTGCACCAGCACATCCAGACGCTCCTCACGCTGGCTGCCACCAATAATCTCACCCACCCCGGGCACCAGCACGTCCATCGCCCGCACCGTCTTCCCGTCCTCGTTGCACCGCATGTAAAACGGCTTCAACGTCCGCGGGTAATTGTACAGAATCACCGGCTGACCGAAATGTTCCTCCGTCAGAAACCGCTCGTGCTCGGTCTGCAGGTCACTGCCCCACTGCACCGCATAATCAAACTTCCGCCCACTTCTCTGGATGATCTCAATCGCTTCCGTATACGGCAGACGAATGAAATCCTTCGTACGAATGGTTTCCAGTCGAGCCATCACGCCCGGATCAATCCGCTGACTGAAAAACTCCATGTCCTCGGCACAGTGCTCCAGCACATCACTGACCATCGTGCGAATAAAGGACTCCGCCAGTGCCATGTTGTCCTCAAGGTCATAAAACGGCATCTCCGGCTCCACCATCCAGAACTCCGCCAGATGCCGCGTCGTGTTGCTGTTTTCAGCACGAAACGTGGGACCAAATGTGTAACAGTCCCCGATCGCCGTCGCGTACGTCTCAGCCTCCAACTGACCGCTGACAGTCAATGACGCCGGCTTGCCGAAAAAGTCCTGCTTCCAGTCAATCGACTCGATCTGCTTGCGAGCCAGCATGGCCAGATCCAGAGTCGTCACCTGAAACATCTCGCCCGCACCCTCGCAGTCCGACGTGGTGATGATCGGAGTATTCAGGTACAGGAAACCACGATTCTGAAAGAACGAATGAATCGACCAACTGATCCGATTTCGCACTCGCGCCACCGCTCCAAATGTGTTGGTCCGCGGACGCAGATGCGCAATGTCCCGCAGAAACTCGAACGTATGACCCTTCTTCTGCAATGGATACGTCTGCGGATCCGCTGCGCCCAGAACTGTCAGCGACGTGGCATGCAGCTCAATCCGCTGCCCCTTGCCAGGCGACTCCTTCAGCACACCGTCCACCGAAATACTGGCACCCGTCGTCACACTGCGGATCGAATCCTCATAACCGGGTACCGAATTCTCAACCACAATCTGCAGATTCCTCATGCAGCTGCCATCGTTGAGCTCGATGAACGAAAAACCGTTCTTGGAATCGCGGCGAGTTCTGACCCAGCCACGAGCGTTAATAGAGGTGCCCGGCTGACCATTCTTCAGCAGGGTCGCAATTCGAGTCACTGGCATGGCTTCGCTTCCACAGGTTCAGTCTACTGCACACAAACGGCACGAAATACAGAATCCCTATTCAGAATCCCTGCGAATCATCCCGAACCGGGCGGATTTGAGCAAGCCAGATCGGTTTTCAGCAGCACCCATGGGCAGAGAATGACCGGCCCGCCCGCACGCACCCGCAACAGCACCAGCTACGCCCCTGCGGATCCAAGGTATTTCTCCAGTCTTGCAGCCAGCACCGAAAGAGGATAGCTCATCGCCAGATACAGGAAGGCCGTCAGCAGACCCAGTGAGACCACCGCCTGAGTATCGCGGGCGTGGATGTAGTATTCCTTCGACAATTCCACCACCGTGATGACACTGCAGGCAGCCGTGTCCTTGAACAACGCGATAAAGTCATTGGTCACCGGCGGGATCACAATACGAGTCGCCTGGGGAATCAGAATGCGGCGAATCGCCAGATTGCGAGGCATTCCCAGTGCCATGGCCGCCTCCATCTGCCCCTGCGGCACCGCCTGCAGTCCGGCACGATAAATCTCCGCCTCATACGCCGAATAGTTGATCGCCAGACCCAGCACCGCCGACCAGAAAGCCGAAATCGAAAACTGGCTGCCGGGAATCAGAAATGCCGCAAATTCCGGAATCAGAAAATAGATCACGTAAAGCTGCAACACCAGCGGCGTGCCACGCACGACCTCCACGTACACGCCGGCCGCTCTTGCCAGCACCCGGTTCCCATACAGCCGCAGCAGTGTGGCCGACAACCCGATCGCAATCGCCAGTGGCATGGCCAGACAGGACAGCGCGACGGTCACGGTCGCCGCCTGCACCAGCAACCACCCCCGCTCCCGCACCGCGTTCAGTCCTGACGGCGACGACGACTGCGCCAGCAACGGATCCGGCTCCGCTGTCACCAGCGGAGCCGCCCCCGCCGCAGCACCGCTGTCGGCAACCTGATCGGCCGCAGTCAACTGCTCCTCAGTGTACCTCGCCTGCGCCGCATTCCACATGCCGTACCGCGCAAAGATGTTCTGCAGACGACCGCTCTGGCGGCCCCTCAGCAGCGCCTCGTTCGCGGCAGCCAGCAGCGTCGTGTCACTGCGGCGAGTCAGTCCGACGTAGAAACCCTGACCAACCGGACTGCCAACCGCTCGCAGATTCGGAAACGCATTGCTGTAGAAGTTCCAGATCGGCAGATCCTGCACGTTGGCGATGATGCTGTCGGCTCCCAGCTCCGTGGCCCGCATCGCATCGGTCACCCCGTCAAACAGCGCCAGCTCCACGTTGTCGCCACAGAATTCCGTCGTGAAAGTTTCAGCCGCTGCTCCTCCCAGCAGCGAAATTCGCCCGCCCGAATCCGCCAACTGCCGCCGCAGGTCCTCCCACGAATTGATCGCCGCGTTGTCCCTGCGGACCAGCAGTTGCAGTTCGTAGAGATAATACGGGGTGGTCGTGCCGTAAACTGCCGCCCGCTCTGCGCTGTATTCAAACCCGTTCAGCACAATATCGAAGTCACCACGATCCAGCATGTCGGGCAGCTTGTCCCACTGGCCCTGCACAAACTGCGCCTGCACCCCGATGTGCTCAGCAATCAGCGCGGCAATCTCGGATTCGAAACCCACCAGTTGCCCGGGATCACCGGGCTTGTGAAACACAAACGGGCCACCACCCTCCCGATCAGCGCCCCACCGCAGAGTACCTCGCTGGCGGATCACCGCCAGCCCATCCTCAGCCAGAACAGCCGCCGGCGGCACAGGCAGCAGGAACAGCAGAGTGACCAGAATTCTGAGAGTGTCAGGCATAGCCGTACCTCGCTGCTGCATGTTCTGCGGTGAAGCATTTGGAAAAAACCGGCTCAACGTAAAAAGAAGTGCGCGGTGTGAAGCAGCATCTTAACCACACACGGCACCAATTGTAGAGGCATTCCTCGCCCCCTTGGAAATGCGATTCTCCCGCCCCGCCCCGCTCCTCGGGAGGGCGAGGCTCCCGCCGAGCCGAACTCCCCCCTCGGGAGGGCGAGGCTCCCGCCGAGCCGGCCCCCTCCT
>CAITYU010000415.1 GCA_903896675.1 uncultured Planctomycetaceae bacterium | reverse complement strand
CTGGGGAACGGATTAGGTTGCCAGTTGCCAGTTGCCAGTGTTCAGTTGCCAGTGTTCAGTGTTCAGTGTTCAGTGTTCAGTTGGCAGTGTTTTATTCTTCGCTCCCTAACTCCCTAACTCCCTAACTCCCTAACTCCCTACCCCAGAGCTTTCCATGCTTGCTCGCATCTTTCTCGCGGCCGTTGGTGGTCTTTACGCCTGGCTGGCGTGGTGGTGTTCAGTGTCTCCGGCCGAAACGTCACAACTTGTGGGCTTCCAGTTGGTGGGCGGATCCGGCCGATCAGAATTTCTGACGGTTTACGGCGGACTGGAGGCTGGAATGGCAGCCATCTTCCTGATGCCGTTGTTGCGCCCCGCCCTCCAGTCCAGCGCTCTCCTCAACTGCACACTGATCCATCTTGGACTTGTCGCCTTCCGCACCGCAGGCTTCATCCTGTTCAGCGACATCCAGACGATGACCATGAAACTGGCCGCCGGCGAATGGGTGATCCTGATTCTTAGCGGACTGCTGCTGTGGAAAGCCCCGAAAGGCAAACGCTGACAGAGCCACAGACGCCCTCTTTGTCACCACCCACAAACCGGGGTGTTCGCGATGCCTTTCCTCCGCTGCATCGCAGGGAAACCACACACTCCTTGAACTTGGCCCTGCAGGCCCGCAGGGCCAATCTCAGCAGAATCACCGTTTTAACGCTGATGAAACCTGAATCCGCGAAACTCGGTGGCTTCCTTGCTCGCAAGCACCACGGCCAGCCCGGATCGCAAACGATTGGGACTGAGTACGAAAAAACGGCTCAACGTAAAATGAAGTGCGCGTACCGAGCCGCCAAACCCTCGGGAGGGCGAGGCTCCCGCCGAGCCGGACGTCAGTGCTCAGTAGTCAGTGTTCAGTAATCGCAAAGTCCGCCTCGGGAGGGCGAGGCTCCCGCCGAGCCGGACGTCAGTGTTCAGTAATCGCAAAGTCCCCCCGTTGGGAGAGGGAGGCTCCCGCCGAACTGCGGGATTCAGCGGCCCGGCAGGCGTTCGGCTCAGCAGGAGCTTCGCCCTCCCAAAGACAGGCGTTCGGCTCAGCAGGAGCTTCGCCCTCCCAAAGACAGCGTTCGGCTCAGCAGGAGCTTGCCCCTCCCAAAGACAGGCGTTCGGCTCAGCCGGAGCTTCGCCCTCCCAAAGCGGTCAACACCGTGGGTAAGGGAATCGTAGCCGCGCACTGCATTTCGCGTTGATCCAATAAAACTGCTCAAGACCGACTGGTTTCATGGGCCATGTCAAGGCCTCAGCCCGGGCACACTCATGCCCACGCCCGCCCTGACACACCACAAGCACCCCCCATCTCCGGCACTTACTCCTCCTTCAACGCCGTCACCTCAATCCGCAGGTCCCGCAACTGCCGATCGTCAACCTCCGAAGGTGCCCCGGTCAGCATGTCGGCAGCCTTCTGAGTCTTCGGGAAGGCGATCACCTCGCGAATGTTGTCATTGCCCGCCAGCAGCATCACCCAACGGTCCAGACCCAGCGCAATCCCGGCGTGCGGCGGAGCTCCAAACCGCAGAGCCTCCAGCAGAAAACCAAAACGACGCTCCGCTTCCTCCGAATTGATCTTCAACAGATCAAACACCATCTGCTGAATCTCTGAATCGTGAATTCGCACACTGCCACTGGCCGCCTCGTAGCCGTTCACCACAAGGTCATAACTGTCCGCTCGCACCTTCCCCGGATCCGTCTTCAGATACTCCGCGTCGTCCGGATTCGGCTGACAGAACGGATGATGCTCAGCATCAAATCGACCCTCTTCCGCATTCCACGTCAACAGCGGAAAATCCACGACCCACAGACAACTGAATGACGCCGGATCATACAACTGCTGCTCACGACCAATCCGGTTTCGCAGGGCCGCGAGGGCCGCACAGGTCACCTTCCACGTGTCCGCTACAAACAACAGCAGGTCCCCGTCCTGTCCGTCCATCCGACTGATGATTGTCTGCTGCTGCTCATCCGTGAAGAATTTCGCAATCGATGACTCCAGCCGACCTCCAGCCACCTTCATGTAGGCCAGACCCCTGGCACCATAATCACCCACAAAATTCTTCAGATCCACGTCCAGCAGTCGACGACTGTACTTCTCGGCGCCGTTCTTCACGTTCAGGCCGCGAATAAATCCACCCGAACTCACCACACCACGGAATACACTGAACTCGCTGCCCGCCGCGATGTCCGTAATGTCGCTGATCTCCATCCCAAAACGCATGTCCGGCTTGTCATTGCCGAATCGAGCCATCACGTCGTGATATGTGTAACGAGGCAGCGGCACCGGGACCTCAATGCCACGCACCTTCTTCATCACCGTCGATACCAGGCCGTCAATCGTTTCCAGAATGTCGTTCCTCTGCACAAACGACATCTCAACGTCAATCTGAGTAAATTCGGGCTGCCGGTCCGCTCGCAAATCCTCGTCGCGGAAACAGCGAGCAATCTGGTAGTAGCGGTCAAATCCCGACACCATCAGAATCTGCTTGTAAATCTGCGGTGACTGTGGCAGCGCATAAAAACTGCCCTGATGCACGCGGCTGGGTACGAGATAATCGCGAGCACCCTCGGGAGTACTGCGGCCCAGCATCGGCGTTTCAATTTCAAGGAAGTTGAGCTCGTTGAAGTACTCACGCACCGCCTGAGTCAGGTCGTGCCGCAACTGAATGTTCCGCTGCAGCTCCGGGCGACGCAGGTCCAGAAAGCGATGCTTCAGTCGCAGCTCCTCATTCGGCAACTCGCCACCCTCAATCTCGAAAGGTGGCGTTTTGCTGCGGGATAACAGAGTCAGTTGTTTGACACGCACCTCGATCTCACCCGTCGCCAGCTTCGGGTTCGTCATCCCGTCACCACGGTAACGCACCTCACCCTCAACCCGAATCACGTCCTCACGACGCAGCCGCCGAGCCAGCGAATCGATCCGAGTATCCTCGTCGGTGTTGAAAGTCACCTGAGTCTTGCCGTAACGATCACGAAGGTCCACAAACACCAGTTCGCGACCCTGCTCACGATAACTGTGAACCCAGCCCGCCAGCACTACCGACTGACCGGCCTGAGCCCTGCGAAGTTCGCCGCATGTATGAGTTCTGAGCACTGCTGAGGATCCGAATGACAGAGGAAACAGAGGTCCGGATACACCGTAAGCACACCCGGGCGGGAATAAGCCGACGCAGTATAGGTGGCTGCGCGGGTTCGGAAAAGAACGGTTCTGTGTTACTGGTCAAAATCTCGCAGGCGCTGAGGATCCTCGGTCACTCGCCCGGATTCACACCGCATCACTGCCGAAATCATCCCGATCCGGGCAGTTGGTTGTCGGTTTCAGCCACAGTCGTTGAACCCCCCAACGCTCCCCGTGCGACTTTCCCGGTTCAGCCAGTTCCACCAAAACAGTCGTAACAACACTGGAAATCCCGCGATTATCGCCCAGAATTCAGCCGAAACTGGCCCTGCACCACGCATCGCGCCGACCCTTGTGCCAGCTTGTCGCTCCTGTTTCCCCGGGAATACCGCCCATGAACCTGCAGATTCTGCCCCCCGCAGCCAGCCAGATCCCCACTCAGGATCCCCCGGCTGAAGATCCGCTGGATCTGATGGAAGAAATCGACGCGCTGAAGAAGGAAAAGGATGCCACAATCCTTGCACACTTCTACGTCGATGGCGATATCCAGGACATTGCCGACTTCACCGGCGACAGCCTGAAACTGGCTCGCGATGCCACCCGTGTGTCCACCTCCACAATTGTCTTCGCCGGAGTCCACTTCATGGGGGAATCCGCGAAGATCATGAATCCTCAGAAAAAAGTGCTCATTCCTGACCTGCACGCAGGATGCTCACTGGCCGACAGCTGCCCGCCCGATCAACTGGCCGCCTTCCAGCAACAGCTCAGGGAAAATGGCCGCAACTTCCATACCGTCGCCTACATCAACACCTCCGCTGCTGTCAAAAGTCTGGTCGACTGGATCGTGACCAGCGGAAATGCTCGCGAAATCATCGATCGTGTCCCCGCCGACAAGGAAATCCTGTTCGTCCCCGATCAGCACCTGGGTCGCTACCTCATGGAAGTCACCGGACGACGCATGATCCTGTGGCCCGGTGCCTGCATGGTCCATGAAGTTTTCAGTATTCAGGACCTGATCCGCATTCGCCGCCAGAACCCCGGCTGTCTCGTGATGGCACACCCGGAATGCCCCCAGAACATTCTGGAAATCTCCGACGTCGTCGGCGGTACCGAGAAAATGCGGCAGTTCGTCATCCAGCGCCAACAGCCCACCACATTCCTCGTGGCCACCGAAGCCACCATGATCCACCCGCTGCAGAAAGCCGCGCCGCAGCACACCTTCATCCCCGTCCCCGGAATCCTCGCCTCCAGCGGCGAAACCTGCGCCTGCAACCGCTGCCCCCACATGGCCCGCAATACGCTGCAGAAAATTCGCGATTGCCTGAAAACCGGCGGCCCCGAAATTCTCTGGCAGGACTACTTCAGCAAAGCCCGCGAAGTCCTTGACCGCAGCCTGCTGCAATAACTCCACCACTCAGCCATCAGCAGCCAAAACTGCTGTACCCACGCCCCCCGCCCTGAACCCAAACCCCGTAGCCTCGGCTTTAGCCCGGGCAAGCCCTTCTCACCCCGCCCTCAACAACAAACCCGTAGCCTGGGCTTTAGCCCGGGCAAGCCCACCCCAACCCCAGCCGTAGCCCCGGCATCCTGACACCGTGGACAAAAGTGGGTTTTCGACGTCAAACCGACTTCAATTCATTGAATAACGCGGCATTTTTTTGAGAGTTGGGCCGGGCTAAAGCCTTGTCATTACCCACAAAACCCGTCGGGCCTTGGGAACGTAGGGGCGTGTGTTTGGTTTGTGCCGTGCGTCTGTTTGCGATTCAGGCCCGAAGAGCTGTTCTCCGGTAGTCCAGGGCGCAGCCCTCGCAATGCCCCCTTTTGCTGCGGTGATGGCTCACCGGAGCATGCCGCAACCCGCCCCGAAGTTGGCCAACGGCCACGCACAACGCTGCCTCGG
>CAITYU010000414.1 GCA_903896675.1 uncultured Planctomycetaceae bacterium | reverse complement strand
CCCCACCCCCTCCCGTCGCACTGTGTACGTTCCGCAGCCTGCACCAGCCCCTGTCTGTGTCTGCCGACACCAGATCGGTGAATTCGTGGACACCCGTGTTCCGCTGGCAACCTGTGTGCGAGTCCGCAATCTGTGCGATGCGGCCCCCAATGCCATCCCGGCCGTCATCGCCGTGCGTGACCCGAATATGTGCTCCCACGACACCGAAGAACGCGTGGCATACGTGCAGATCCTTGTGCCGCCGCAGCCTCTCCGCAGTCTGGAAATCTCCCGCTGCCGCACCAGAGTCAGCCTGTGCTTCGGTGAATACGACGTCCGCATCTGCTCGAAGGATGGACTGATCACTGTGGAATACGACAACTGAGCCCGCACAGGATGCAGTGACAATCGCTGTTCAAACGCCGGAAGCCGGGGACATTCTCCCCGGCTTTTGTCGTTCGCTGAAATGCAACTCAGGAGCCTGAGTCGCCGGCATGCCCGGGCAGCAGTTGAGTTTCTGCGATGTGGATGGCCTTCAGCATGGCACGAGCCTTATTCATGGTTTCCTGATATTCGCTTTCTGCCACGCTGTCCGCAACGATTCCCGCGCCCGCCTGAATGTGGATGCGCCCGTTCTTCATCACCAGCGTTCGCAGCGCGATACAGGTATCCATATCGCCGGTGAAGTCAAAGTAGCCGACGGCGCCGCCATAAGGACCCCGCTTCTGCGGTTCCACCTCGTCAATAATCTCCATCGCCCGTACCTTGGGCGCGCCCGAGACCGTGCCGGCCGGCAGCCCGGCTCGCAATGCGGCTACAGCCGTCAGCCCCTCCTGCAGGCGACCTGAGACGTTGCTGGTGATGTGCATCACATGACTGTAACGCTCCACCACCATCACATCCGCCAGCGTTACCGAACCGAATTCCACAACCCGACCCACGTCGTTCCGCGCCAGATCAATCAGCATGACATGTTCGGCTCGTTCCTTCGGGTCCGCCAGCAGCTCACGCTCCAGCTCACGGTCTTCCTGCGGAGTCCTGCCGCGGGGGCGAGTCCCCGCCAGCGGGCGAATTGTCGTCTCCCGATCCTCAACACGCACCATAATCTCAGGGGAACTGCCCACCAGATCAACGTCCGGAGTCTGCAGCAGAAACATGAACGGACTGGGATTGACCATCCGCAGGGAACGATAGACATCCAGTGGCGTGGCAGGCGAACTGCACTCCAGTCGCTGACTGATCACCACCTGGAACACATCACCCGCCCGGATGTACTCGCGACACTTCTCAACTGCTGCACAGAACTGTTCACGAGTGAAATTTGAGGAGGTTTCCAGAACCGGCTCCACTGTCAGATCCACATCCGCCAGTTGCACGTCTTCACCGGTAAAGGCCAGTTGTCGACAAAGCACATCCAGTCGCTCTTCCGCCCGCGTTCGCGACTCTTCCGAATCACCCTGAGTCGTATCGGCCAGAGCCACCACCAGCACCACTTTGCGGATGTGATCGAACAGCACCATCGAGTCGTAGAACGCAAAGGTCAGATCCGGAATACCGCGATCATCCGGGGGCACATTCGGCAGATGTTCACTGTAACGCACCACGTCATAGGCCGCATAACCCACTGCCCCACCCAGAAATCCCGGCAGACCAGGCAACGGGACCGAACGACAGCCATGCAGCCGACGCTCCAGTTCCTGCAGCGGATCCACATCGTGAATCTCCTGCCGCTCTCCGTCACGAGTCTGAATGACGACAGACCGGCCGGACGCCGTCAGTGTCATGAACGGATTGCTGCCCGCGAAGCTGTAACGCCCCACACGCTCGCCACCCACCACACTTTCAAACAGAAACCCCCACGACCCTTCGGCGATTCGCTGCCACGCCGTCACCGGCGTCAGCGTGTCCGATGTCAACTGACGGTACACGGGCACAAACCGCGCCTGACCAGCCAGCTTCTCAAACTCAGCCGATGTCGGAAGTGTCGTCGGAGACCTCATGAAACTCTGCACTCCAAATCCCTGCCTGAAACCAGCACTCAATCGGGAGTGCCTGCACCGCTGTCGGCTGTCCACGCTACCGACTGAGTCATCTTCTGGAAGACAGGACGCACATCCGCCAGCTCGTGATCCGTACACTGCCACCAGATCAGCAAAGTCGCTGCGCCGGATCGGACACTGCAGAAACCTGCAGCGTTCAGCAGCTCAAGGCACGAAAACGTCACTTCACACCCCAACGCCCGCCGACCGGCCACCAGCAGTGGTTCCTGCTGCTGCTCAAGGTCCTCATACTCCTCCTGCAGCGCCTGCAGACAGTCCTGCAGGACCTGCTCGGGACTGGGACGATCAGCAATCACCCGCAACAGCCAGAAGCACGAATCATCTGCTGCTGCCGTCAGAATCACGTCATCCCCATCCCGCTCCTCGCGAACTTCCCAGTAGCCGGGGAACAGAAATCGCACCCCATGCCCGGAATATTCGCTCAGAAATACTTCCGCATCGCCACTCATCACTATTCCCCGCACTCTGCTTCGCGGTAACCGCTGCCCCCGACCACACCACCAGCCCGCACCGTTTCAGTACTGACCAGTGCCGGCAGGGCGTTCCGGTTCACGCAGCATCCACATCTGCAGCAGCTCGACGGCAAACGAAAATGCCATGGCGAAATACACATAGCCCTTCGGAATATGATGCCCGAATCCATCACCCACCAGCAACACGCCAATCAGCATCAGAAACGCCAGCGCTAAAACCTTGAAGGTGGGATTCCGCTCAATGAACAGCACAATCGCCCTGGAAAACATCAGCATCCCACCCACCGACAGCAGAATCGCAGTGATCATCACCGGAATCGGATTCGGCAGATCCTCGGTCATCCCCACCGCTGTAATCACGGAATCAATCGAAAATACCACATCAATCAGCAGAATCTGAACCAACACCGCTGTCAGGCTGACAACCTTCTTCGCAGCCGCAGAATCCACTCGCGCCGCCTGCACGCGATGGTGGATCTCCTTGGTCGCCTTGAAGATCAGAAATATGCCGCCCAGGATCAGAATCAGATCCTTCCCGGTCACCTCCCGCCCGATCAGCCTGAACAAAGGTTCCTTCAGGCCCATCACCCAGCCGATG
>CAITYU010000413.1 GCA_903896675.1 uncultured Planctomycetaceae bacterium | reverse complement strand
CGGACGCCGAACGCCGCGAAGCCGACGGCAACGGGGATAAAACTGGCGGGTTCAGGGACAGTGGCCGAAAAAGAGCTAATTGTCATCTGTGCTCTTCCAGCGGCTGAATCCAGGGATCGCTGTTCAAATGCGAATACATCACCCGGAACAATCAGCAGGTTCCTGACTTGCCCCGACTGAGACTGACTACCGGCGTCATTGGACAACTGTGTGAAGACCCCATTAATACTGTAACCTGCCGGGTCCCAAAGGGGGCCATCCGTCGTTGAATACTGCCAGTCGAAGCCGATGAACCAGCCCGTGGTTGGGGTGATTGAGAAGCTTGTGTCGCTTGGGGGAAACCCGATGAAAAAACCGTTGTCGCTGCCGAAGAGTGTGACGTTGAGCGGGGCGTTGGTGAGGTCGAACGATCCGTCGCCCCCATTGGTCACTGCCTGCGTCCAGTTGGCGACATCGAACGGCCCTGTGAAATTTAAAACGCCCGCGTCAGCTGTGCAGCAGAAAACGCACAGAGACATGAGGACCAATGAGATACGCATAAAATTTCCTTGAAGGGGTTGTTGCACGAACAGCAGACAACCCGCTCCTGCAGGCCGGTACCGCTCCGGCACATTATAGAGGGGGGGGGGGGGGGGACAAGCAAATTAATGGCAGAAAATCGAAAATTAAGAAAAGCAATTTTGGTAGCTGCGCGTGTCCACCTGTGTGCCTGTCATTTGCTCGATTTGGCTGGTGTCGTTAGTCTCCGAGATCTCGATGTCAGTTGGCGTTTGTGCGGTGTCAGCGGTTGTTTTCAGGAGTGGAATCCATGTCAGCAGGCGATCGTCGGGAATTTCTGCAGGGGTCACTGGCAGCAGTTTCAGCGGGGGTTTTCAGTGGTTCGTCAGCATCCGCGGGCGGTGGTGCTGCGGATGAGCGAGTGCTGAATCTGGCGCTGATTGGCTGCGGCGGTATGGGTGGCAATCATCTGAGTCTGCTGTCGCAGCGCCGGGATGTTCAGCTGAAGTGGGTCTGCGATGTGGATGCCGAGCGGCTGGCAGCAGCGGCGAAGACGGTGGAGCTGAATTCCGGGAAGGCTCCGCAGGCCACCGACGATCTGCGTCGGGTGCTGGACGACAAGTCGGTCGAGGCCGTCTTCATTGCGACTCCGGATCACTGGCATGCTCCGGCGGCGATTCTGGCATTGAATGCGGGCAAGCATGTGTATGTGGAGAAACCCTGCTGCCACAATATTCGAGAGGGGCGATTGCTGGCGGATGCGGTGGCTCGTTCGGGGAAGAAACTGCAGGTGGGGACTCAAAGTCGCAGTACGGAGTTTGTGCGTGCGGGGATTGAGCGGATTCGACGGGGCGATATTGGTGAGATTCTGGTTGCGAAGGCCTGGAACAGTCAGCGTCGTCGCGCGATTGGTAAAACGGAACCGGCGGATCCGCCGGCGCATTTGAATTTTGATGCGTGGCTGGGGCCGGCCGTGGCGGTCCCCTATCGCAGCAATCTGCTGCATGGTGTCTGGCGGTGGTGGTATGATTTTGGTTGCGGCGACATTGGCAACGACGGCGTTCACGACATTGATGTGGCGCTGTGGGGGCTGGGGGTGGATGGGCATCCGGCGCGCGTGGCCTGTCTGGGCGGCAAGAGTGTGTTTGATGACGATCAGCAGTATCCGGATACTCAGTATTCGATCTGCGAGTATCCGACGGCCGGCAGTCCGGAGGGAAGAACAAAGCAGTTGATTTTTGAGCAGCGAATCTGGTCACCGTACGTGCAGGAGGGGTATGAGAACGGAGCGGCGTTTTACGGGACTGAGGGTTTGCTGGTGATGGGGCACACGAAGGGCTGGGCGCTGTATGGACCGCGGAACAAGCTGATTGAGGAGCAGACCGGGGGCATGGACCTGCCCGCTCATCATACGAATTTTCTGACGGCCGTGCGGCAGCCTGAGACGCGGACGAATGCTGATGTGGATGCGGGGCGCTTTTCCGCGACGATCGTGCATTTGTCGAATATTGCAGCGCGAACGGGGGCGGTGCTGCAGTTTGATGCTGAACGGGAGGTGATTACGAATCATGAGGCGGCGAATTCGCTGGTGCGTCGGCAGTACCGGCAGCACTGGGCAGTTCCTGCGGGGGTGTAGTGCTGCCGCTGCGTGCAGACAGGATGTCAGGGGGAAAGTTAACGCTGTGTTTAGCCGTGTTGGCTTGAAAACGCAGCGTTTTTTCTCAGGAATCTGCATACGCCAGCGAGCAGGAAGGCTCAGATGGACCCATTCACGGTGGAATGATATTTTTCGCTGCAAGTGTTTGTTCGGAGAGTGCTGGAAGTGAGTCGGCATGGAGGCCGTCAGGATGGCGACAGATCCTGGAGCAGGAGTTCCCGGTGGCGAGGCGGGCTGGTGGCCGGGGCATGGGCTCGCGGTCGGGTTTGTGTCGGCGATGTGCCTGCTGTTGCTGTTTTTTCGATTGGGTGATTCGCTGCTGTGGGATGTGGATGAGTGTCGGAATGCGCGGTGTACGGCAGAGATGCTGGACCGTGGTGATCTGGTGGTACCGACATTCAACGGTGAACTGCGGACTCACAAGCCGATTCTGCTGTACTGGCTGACGATGTCTTCGGTCAGTGTGTTTGGTCAGACTGAGTTTGCGATGCGTCTGCCGTCAGCGCTGTGTGGTCTGGGTACGGTGTGTTGTGTGTGGTTCGTGGCTCGGATGCTGTTCAGCACGGCGGTGGCGTGGTTGTCGGCGCTGATATTGTCTTCAGCGTTGTTGTTTGTGATGGCTTCTCGAGCAGCGACTCCGGATGCGCCGCTGATCTTCTGCCAGACTCTGGGTCTGACATTTTTTGTGCGGGCGTTTCTGCCGCACTTCCGGCGGGGATTTGAGAGTGCGGGGCGCGAGCAGGCCACTGATTCTCCGCAGCTGCGCGGCTGGCTGCTGATGTATCTGGCACTGGGTCTGGCGATGCTGGCCAAGGGGCCGGTGGGGCTGGTTTTGCCGCTGATCATCTGTGGTGGCTGGCTGCTGGGTTGTCGGTTGCTTGCGGTGTCAGTCGTGTCGCGGGATGGTGGGTATTCCGGTGGCATGCTGCGTTTGCTGGTCTCTCGATTTCCAATGGCTTTTCTGCAGTCCGCCCTGCAGTTGCGTCCGTTGCGGGGTGTGCTGCTGGCGCTGCTGGTGGCAGCTCCATGGTACGTTCTGGTGGGTGTGCGGACGGATGGTGCGTGGCTGCGCGGCTTTTTTCTGGAGCACAATCTGAGTCGTGCGGTGAGTACGATGGAGGGGCATTCCGGTTCGGCTCTGCTGTTTTATCCGCTGGCGTTGTGTGTTGGTTTCTTTCCGTGGAGCGTATTTCTGGGGCCTGCGCTGCTGCAGATGTTGTGGGAAATCCGCAATGGCTCAGAACGCAGTCGCGGGTTGCTGTTTGGTTTGTGCTGGATTGGCTGTCCGATGCTGGCTTTTTCGATTGCTGCGACCAAGCTGCCCAGTTATATCACTCCGGGGTATCCCGGGATTGTGCTGATTGTGGCCAGTTATCTGGACCGGGTGCTGCGTGGCGAGGTGCGTCTCGGGTTGCGGTGGCAGCAGGCAGCGTTTGGAACGGCAGCGATTGTGGGTTGGCTGCTGGTGCCGGGACTGCTGGTGGGCGTGCAGCGGTTTCTGCCTGGCCAGCATTGGCTGAGTCTGCTCCCTGTGCCTCTGGCGTTGACGTCGGTGTATGTTCTGCTGCAGTTGCAGACTGAGCAGGCGGCGACAGCCATCCGCTGGTGGGGTGTGAGTGCGGCGGCGTTTACGCTGGCCCTTTTCAGTCTGGGAGTTCCTGCAGCATCGCAGCAGCGGCCGCTGCTGTCGCTGCTGCAGGCGGAAGAGTCTGGCGGCGCGAAACCGTGTTTTGCAGCGTGGGGGACTCCGCGAGCAAGCTGGATTTACTATGCCGATCAGCAGTTTACGGCGTTTACGCCGGAATCAGCCGAGGCTGCAGCGGAATTCCTGCTGACAGAGCCCAATGCACGGCTGCTGGTGGCCGGCTCGCAGCTGGATCGACTTCGGCAGATACTGCCGATTGCTGTGACGGTCCGGAAGTCGGAGGCGGATTTCCCTGATTCGATTGACGATACTCTCTGCGTTGTGCAGGCATCCGATGCAGTTGCAGCAGCCGGAGGATCGACAAGGAAACCGGTGGCAGTCCGGGGGGGGGGAGTTTCGCGATGAGAGCAGAGCAGCAGGGGCAGATGCATTTCGGCATGGCTGTTTCCGACGACCGCGGTGACCGGATGTTTTTGCCGCGGGTGGGCGTGTTACTGCTGGTACTGGCTGCGGTGATTATCGGTTTGCGGCTGGATGCAGGGCTGGTTACGCAGTTGCTGTCGCTGCCTCGATTTGTTTACTCGGGCGTGGAGCGTCTGGAGCCTTTCGGGCATGGTTTCGGGGGTGTGATACTGATCCTGACTGCCGTGTTTGCAGCCGGATTGTCTGTGCGGCAGGCGGGCGTGCTGGCACTGGCGTCCTATGGCAGCGGAATGATGGCCAATCTGATCAAGCTGCTGGTGGTGCGGCGGCGTCCGGGAACGTTGCAGCCGGGTGAATTTCCGGAGTTTCCCCGCCTGTCATTCCTGCCGGATGAGAGACTGCCGGAGTTTGCCGACCGGGTGATTTCGTCGGGGCTGCAGTCCTTTCCGTCTGCTCACACGGCGGCGGCATTTGGTCTGGCGGTATCGTTGGGTGTGTTGTTTCCGCACTGTCGCCGCTGGTGGATGTTGCTTGCAGCCGGTTGCGGGCTGCAGCGAATCCTGGCATTGCGGCATTACCCGTCGGATGTTCTCGCTGGGGCCGGGATCGGATTGATCGTCGGTAGTCTGGTGGTGCGGCGGTTTTCCATGGCAGTGGAACCGGCCACTGAAACTGTGACGTTGAAGCTGCACTCGGTCGCTGACAGGGATGGTCAAAGGCGAGCGGCCTGAGGGGCTGTGTTGCGGCCTTCAGCCGGCTCGTCGCAGAATCATGTCACCTGAATCATCATCACCTGTGTTCAGTTGTTCGGCGACAGAGTAGCCGGACCGCCGGCTGGCATGGAAATAAACTCGGGCACAGACTTCGCTGAGGATGCCGAGGCTGAACAACTGCAGGGAGGCAAACGCGGCCATCACAGTCAGCAGCAGCAGGGGATTGCCGGTCATATCCACACCGCGAAGTTTCATGAAGACTGTGCAGCAGGCGGCGACGAACGACAGTACGAGGCTGGCCGTTGCGAAGCTGCCGAACAGGCGCATGGGGCTGTTGAACCATTGCAGTCGATATTTGACGACCAGCAGATCCAGCAGGACTCGCATGGTGCGATCGAGGCCGTATTTGGTTCGTCCGCTGACACGCGGGCGGTGGTTTGTGCGAACTTCGGTGCAGCGGGCACCGGCATGCTGCAGCAGGACGCCGAGGTAGCGGTGCATTTCGCCGTAGAGTTCGATATCGGTCAGAAATTCGGCGCGCATGGCCTTGAGGGCGCAGCCGAGGTCTGAGCAGCGAACTCCGGAGACCCATGAAAACAGGCGATTGGCGATGATTGAGGGCAGTCGTCTGTGCAGCAGGGCATCCTGGCGCACTTCGCGGACTCCGAGCACCACGTCGAAGCCTTCGTCGAGGCGATTCAGCATGCCCGGAATGTCGGCCGGATCATTCTGGCGATCGCCATCAAGTGTGACGATGATTTCGCCGACAGCGGCATCGATGCCGGCTTTCATCGCGACAGTCTGTCCGTAGTTGCGGCGCAGTTTCAGAACGCGGCAGCGCGGATCTGCTGCAGCACATTCCTGCAGGTGAGCGAAGGTTCGGTCGGTTGACCCGTCGTCAACAAAAATGATTTCGAACTGGCGACCGCTGCTGCGCATGGCCACAGCGATTTCGCGATGAAGTTCGCGAACGTTGCCTTCTTCATTCTTGACGGGAACAACAACTGAAACATTCATGGGGAGTCCTTTCACACAACAGCGGTGCAGCCTGTCCGTGCGGCACCATCTGCAGAGATGCGTTGTGCTGTGATGCACAGTCTGCAGGTGCCCGGAAGGTTAACAATTTCCTCGGCGGATGACAGCCGCAGTTGGGCTGAGGGGGGCTTCGCGCGTGTGGATTTCTCGGCAGGACGGGGGATCAGGGGGCTTTCGCGGGCGGGGAAACGGCAGAATTCGCCTTGCGCAGCACATTTTCTGCCGACCGTCGCAGATCATCCGCCGTGAAGCGACCGTGGCGACGAAACTTCGTGCCGCTGCTGGCTGGTCGCTGCAGGATGCGTTCGGCGAGGTCGCGAGCTTCCTCGAGGCGGCCCTGCTGCTGGTACATCAGAAGTTCATCCTGCAGTCGCTGCAGGCTGGTTTCGGTCAATTCCGGAGACGTGCGCTGCACCAATGACTGGTACTCGTCGGCGAGGCCGCAGAGTCGCAGATTGCGTGCGGATTCACGTCTTTCGTCGACCGTCAGTTGCATGCCGGCCAGTTCGAGCCATGCGTGGCGGGCTGGTTCCAGCTGTTGCAGCCGGGCCGCCAGTCGCAGGATGCTGAGGGCGTGGCGACGCCGTATGGTGCCGTCTGAGGAGTGCACTGTGTGCAGTGCTGCGAGGGCTTCCGCATCACGGCCCTGCAGTTCCAGCAGTTCGGCTCTGAGCCAGACAGGCTGCGGGGCATCGGGCAGGAGGCGTTCGAGGTGCTGCAACTGGAGCGTGATGTCGGCGGTGTCGGTTTGAGCTGACAGCAGCAGTTGCAGCAGACAGCGACGAACTGCGGGGCCCTGCTGCGGGGGGTGGGTGGATGCCGCAGTGTCAGCAGCGAATGCGGAGAGTTGCGGTGTTGCGGCCAGTTCTTCAGCGGCTGCCAGAATTGCGGAGAGCACGTTGAGATCGCCTGTGGGCAGGAAGGCTTTGAGGTCTGTGGTTTGGATGCGACGTCCGGGTCTGCGGGAGGTGGCTGCCGGCAGTGATGCGAGGCTGGGGTCCTGCGGAAGGTGCGGGGGCAGCAGTCTGCCGTGCTGAATCCAGAAATCCGTGCCGGCCTGCAATTGCTGCAGCGTGAGGTTCGTTTCAGAAGTGAGGTCGGAGGTCAGCAGTGTGGCGATCAGTTCCGCGTGCTGCGGTTGTGTCACCAGCGGCTGCAGTGTCTGCAGCAGTTCGGCAAACTGTGGTGTGACAAGCTTCAGTCGGCGGGCCTGCAGGGCGTGACATCGAAGCTGCAGTGCCGATGTGAGTGGATTGGCGGGGGCGTCGGCAGTGGCTGCTGTCAGTGGGGCGTCACAGCGGTCGGCGATTGTCTGCAGGGCGGTGAGGAGCTGCGATGGTGCCAGACTGTCGGTCAGCAGCGTCAGCGCGTGGATGGCGAGTTGCGCCTGCCCTGCGGTCAGTGGCTTGTCGGCATCCTGCAGCAGTTGCAGTGGTGACGAGTTTCTGCCGGTGGGGGCAGTAGCGAGCAGTTCGGCGATGACGGCTGGGGGGGCTTCGAAGTCGTGGAGTCTGAGCATCTGAAAGCTGTCGTTGCGCAGTCCGGCGGGTCGACCGTCTCGTATGCTTTTAAGCCGTCGGTAGGCCCAGAGTCGGCGTGCTGCGGAGGCCGATGTATCGGCCTGCTGCTGCAGAAGTCCGTCGATCTCAGTGGCTGCGGGATTCCAGGTTTCCGACAGCAGCAGACCGCAGAGGGCTGTCAGTTCGGCCTGCCGCAGGGCGAAAGCCGAAAGAGGGTTGCCGGGGACTGTGAGATCAGTTGATGTTCCGTTGTCAAGAAAAATCCGTGTGGAATGCTCGAATGTCACGACCCAGAAGCTGGTCTCGGGGATTCCGCGTGTGAGCGACAGGGGGTTGGGAGTTGTGTTTTCCGGGGCTGCTGGCAGTTCTGTTTTGAGGATCAGTTGCTGGAGCCGTTGGAAGGCGTCGGTGCGTTGGTTGAGGTGCCAGTCGCAGACAGCAAGTCTTAAGTTCAGTGGCCATGTGAGCGGGTTGTGTGGAGTGAGATTGAGGGACAGGCTGCTGGCCAGTTCGCGGGCCTGTTGCCAGCGTTTCTGCTGCAGCAGTTGATCGAGGATGCGCAGACGTTCGGTCTGCAGTTGCCGGGCGGTATCAGCTGAGGGATTCCAGCCGGCCAGCAGGGGTGCGGGGATTTCGGCGGCACAGGCTGCGATGCGGGTGATTTCCGGGATTGTGCGTGGCTGGCTGTCGAGTGAGCGGAGCAGTTCGATGGCCTGAGTGTAATCTGCTGTGGCGACGGCCTGCAGGGCAATGGCGATGCGGTCATCGAAGGTGGCGTCGGGTGTCTGGAGGAGAGCGAGTCGGCAGGCGAGGGCGATGTCGGGTGCGGCAGCGGCTTCTGCCAGCAGCATGGTTTGTCTGAGAATCAGTGGATCGGGAGTGGTGGAGCGACTGCGCACGCGGAGGGTATCGTGGAGTTCGGCCATGCGATCGGTGCTGTTGTGCAGTGATACGAGCGTGGTGGCCAGTGTCTTCAGGCGGGGAGTTTCGCTGGAGTTATTGAAGGCCTGCCAGCAGGCTTGCAGGGCATTTGTTTTCTGTCCTTCGGCCCAGAGGAGTTCGCAGAGAGTCAGGTGCAGGTCCGAATCAGTGGGGTATTGGCGTAGTATTTTGCGGAGCAGGCGCAGGGCGTCACTGCGACGTCCGGCGGCGGACAGGGTATCGGCGGCGGTGACAGCCAGTTCGGGGCTGATGTCGCTGGCCGAGTCGAGCTGCAGGATGGCATCGGCTGCGGCCCCGCGATGTCCCAGTTGCAGTTGCAGTTGAGCGATCCGGGGCAGGCAACTGGCGCGCTGGCCGGGGGCCGCTGTGAGCCACTGTTCGAGCAGTTGCAGGGATTCGGCCAGCAGGCCCTGTTCCTGGCAGATGGTGGCAGCGGTCTGCAGCAGGACCGGAGTTTGGGGCTGCAGTTCCAGGGCTTTGCGGATGGCGACGAGTGCCGCGGCGGAATTCTGCCGGGTCCGCTGCAGCACGGCAAGTTCAAGCCATTTTGCGGCTGTGGCTGAAGTGTCAGGGGAGTTGTCAGGAGCATTGCCGTTGAGTTTCCGGGTCAACCGGTCTGTCAGTTGAGCGACGTGACTGTCGAGGGAGTTGGTGGCGCGGAGGGCGAGGGCTTTTTCTTCAAAGATTCCTGCCGACTCTGACAGAGATTCGGCGGTTGATTCTGCCTGTTGCACGAGGGTCAGGCACTGTTGAGCGACTGCGGTGGGAATGGGGGCAGTGGATTCGCGCAGCAGTCGGGACAGTGCGAGCAGTTGGGAGGGTTCGGGGTCAAGCTTTGCAGCGGCGGCGGCAGCGGTGATGGCTGCGTCGGGAAATCCGTAAGTGGCGCAGACGTGTGTCAGTTCCCGCAGGTTTCCGGCGGTGTGACGCGTACCGGCAGCCATCTGCTGAAATGCCAGCAGGGCGTCGTCGCGGCGATTCTGTTGCAGCAGCAGCTGTCCGAGGGCTTCGTGGATTCCGCTGTTGTCGGGTTCAAGCTGCAGGGCCTGCAGCAGCAGAGCGTGGGCGGCGGGGAACTGATTGAGTTGTTGCAGTTGCTGAGCAATCCGCTGCAGCTGGCTGACGGTGGGCTGACCGGTCTGAGCGGCCTGCATCAAGAGTGCGGTGGCTTGTTCCTGTCGTTGCTGTGGTGGCAGGTCGGGCCTGTGCAGCGTGAAGGTGGCGAAGGCTTCGACGTCTGCGGCAGCGGGTTGCCTGCTGTCGATCAGTTTGCGGAAGGCCAGTTCTGCTGCGGCGTAATCTCCGGCGGCTGTGGCGGCATCGATGGCCAGACGCTGCAGGCGGGTGCTGGATGGGAATCGGGTAATGCTGTTTTCGAGTTGTTTGACGGCGTTGGTGGGCTGGTGGTGCTGCAGTTGCAGGCGGACAAGTTTTTCGAGCAGCCATTCGTTATCGGGTGATTGCTGGAGGCGGGCCTGATACCACTGGATCAGCCGATCGGGTTGGCTGGAGTGTTGGGGCAGGGCGTCGATTTCAGAGAGGATCTGTCGGGCCAGCCAACTGTCCGGAGTGAGATTCTGCAGTTCTGCCTGCAGTGTCTGCAGGGCTGGTTCCTGCTGTCCGAGTTGCACCTGCAGTCGTGCGATCTGCAGGTTGCAGGCGGCGATATCTGCGGGGTTCTGCAGTGAGCTGCTGCGGTTCCGGAGCAGGTTGAGTGCTGAATCGAAGAATCCGGCGGCCTGCAACTGGGCTGTTGCGAGTTCGGCGAGGCGTGAGTTGCCGGGGAATCGGTCTGGCAGTGAGCTGCAGAATTCCGCCAGTTGTTCTGGTGTTGCGGAGAGTCGGATGGCGGAGATGCAGTCGCGGCAGATCGCTGGCAGATCTGAGCTGACGGGTTTGAGTGTCAGTGCGCGTTGCAGTTGGGCGGAGGCAGCAGCATGCTGACCGGACTGCAGCAGCAGTTTTCCCAGTTGCCATGCGGCGACAGGATCTGTGGGTCGGGCAGCGGCGGCAGACTGCAGGTACGGCAGGGCTTCGGCGGTACGTTCCTGATGTATCAGTACAAGTCCCAGCAGCAGTTGAGCGGCGGAGTTGTCGGCAGTGGCTGCCTGCTGCAATTGCCGGATG
>CAITYU010000412.1 GCA_903896675.1 uncultured Planctomycetaceae bacterium | reverse complement strand
AGGTTTAGCGGCTCGGCGGGAGACTCGCCCTGCCAAGGTTTAACGGCTCGGTAGGAGCCTCGCCCTCACAAGGGTTAGCGGCTCGGCGGGAGCCTCGCCCTCCCGAGGGGTTGGCCGGCTCGGCAGGAGCCTCGCCCTCCCGAGGGTTGTCGGCTCGGCAGGAGCCTCGCCCTCCCAAGGGTTGCCGGCCACGGAGTTGTCGCAGTGTCAGTTCATGCGTGCCGGCGTACGATTGTGCCGTGGACAGTCTCCTCAGCAAACCCTGCCCGACCTCTGGGCAGCACGGTCGTGCCGTACCTGAAAAACTGCCTGCAGGGTTGATGAGAAGTGAGAAGGCGGCACTCAACCGCGAAAAGGCACAAAAGTGGTTTTGAGAGTCACAGCGGTGGTTTCCTGAGCCCGGATGGGCGCGGATGCTCGCGGACGATTCACGATTGTGTGTGGGGGTGGGGATAAAGGTTGGGGAGGGGAGCTCCTCAGTTTTGATACAGTTTGTGTTCTGTGAGGAAGGCTTCGACGGCTCGGGGGGTGCGGAATCGCAGGCTCTGGCCCTGACGTGATCGCTGTCGCAGGTCGGTCGCTGACAGGTCGATGCCTGGGATGGCGATGTGCACGACACGGGCGGCGATCTCAGTTCCGACCCAGGTTGCGGTTTGTGCCGGCGTGGGTGTTGGGTTGCCGGGGCGGTTGCAGACGGCCAGTGTGGCCAGTCGGGAAATTTCCAGCGGGTCCTTCCATGTGAGAAAATCCCGCAGCGAGTCGGCTCCCAGCAGCAAAAACAGCTCGGCTGCCGGAAATTCGTTGCGCAGGCTCTGCAGGGTATCGATGGTCCAGGACGGCGCCGGGCGACGCAGCTCGCGACGGTCCACCACGAATTCCGGGCACCCGGCGATGGCCAACTGGATCATGTCGGCTCGCGCGTGCCCGTCGGCCGCGCGGCGGTCAGGCTTGTGCGGTGAGGCTGCGGCCGGCATGAAACGCACCTGATTCAATTGCAGGGATTCACGACAGGCTTCGGCCGCCAGCAGATGTCCATAATGTATCGGATCAAATGTTCCGCCCAGAATCCCCATACGCATAAACGTCACCTGTGGGTTGATGAACGGTTCGAGGGGCCGGAAATGTTTGCGGAACCGGCCTTCCGGTCGCAGTCGTGCGACTGTCGCGGATTCTGCAGGGCCCTGCCGTCCACTGCAATCTCGCTGCGAATGATTCGCTGCCGGCGCTGTGGTTTCCCGACGGGTTGGTTGTGCAGCGGCAGATTCTGCCGCTGGTTGCGAGGAAATCCCGACAACTTTGCGCTTGCGGAGCAGGGTGGGCACTTCCTGCCGAAAATCGCCGGACTGAAACGGCGGGGCGGCCAAATCCGACGGCAACCGCAATGACTCGCGTTGCTGTCCAGTCTCACGGTCAGTAATGTGACATGCTGACATGGGTCTGCGGAAGGTTTCCGAAGATTCGACAGTCAGTGGCACGCCATCCCCGTGCTGCTGATGACAACTCTGTTCCGATGCTGTCTGCAACGTCCAATCAGGTTGCAGCGGTCGTTCTCCGGAATGGTGCCGTCGAAGTTCGGTGGTCGAAGCGGACTGTGCGGACGATGCTGAAGCTGCACCACTGACCGGTGCTGATTTGGCTGGTCCACCTGCCGGAATTTCTGAACGCAGCCGACTGCCCCCGCCAGCATCCCTGGTGACGCAGTCCGGCCGTCAGAAAATCCTGATCCTCTCTGTTGTCTCACAGCCGTTCGGCTGATGTTCCCTCCTGTCTGCTGATTTCTCCCTGCCTGAGGTGTCTGCGGCATCGGGTGCGCGGTTGTTCCGTGCTCCGCCGATTTCGCATGCGCCTGCCCTGCAGCAGCCGCGTCGCGGCGGAGTTCTGCGTATGGCCAATCGTATGTCTGCTGAAAGTGTCGGCGATCGACGTCATCGTCTGGCTGCCGTTGTGTGTCTGCTGGGTTCCCTGTGGCTGTCGGGTTGTACGACCGGCCTGCTGGGGTTGCCCGGGGCGGCATTGTTCTCCGAGCGTCTGGCTGAGAAATCCGCCGCTGAGAAGCAGGAGGATGGAAAGAAAGCCGGCAAATCACTGCGACGGAAGAAGGAGGAAGACAACGATTTCGGCAGTCGCGTCGAAACTCCGCTGCTGTCCGAATACATCGGTATGCAGGGCGATGGCCTTGTGACGCTGAAGGGCGTGGGGCTGGTGACCGGTTTGAACGGTCAGGGTGGTGATCCGGCTCCTTCCGGACTCAGGACACAGCTGCAGAACGAGATGGCTCGTCGCGGCGTCAAGGACGCGAACAGGATCCTGTCGTCGCCGGATACAGCCCTCGTGGTGGTGATTGCCTACCTGCCAACAATGGTCAGGAAGGGCCAGAAATTCGATGTTCGCGTGGTACTGCCGCCGGATGCGCGGGCCAAAAGTCTGAAGGGTGGCTGGCTGCTGGAAACGCGGCTGTTTGAGGAACATGAAATCAACAATCAGGTTTCGCTGCGTCCGCAGGAGTATGCAGTGGCGGGTGGGGCGATCCTGACGGGACTGGGCGTAGATGAGGTGCGTGGCGAACGTCAGGCCGAATTGATGGCCGGTACCATTCCCGGCGGGGCGATTTCGAAAATTGACCGTGATCTGCGAATCATGCTGCTGTCGGACAAACGCGGTATCCGCAATGCGCAGCGAGTGGCTGAAGCCGTGTCATCGCGGTTTCACAAGTACAATAAGTACGGTGAGAAGATTTCCTGTGCGGAAGCTCAGACTGATGCGCTTGTCACCCTGCAGGCTCATGCTCAGTATCGCAACAATATTCCGCGGTACCAGGCTGTGATTCGCAGTATTGCTCTGAAGGAATCCGATGTTTCGCGGCGGATGCGCATGGAGTCACTGGCTCGCGATGTGCTGGATCCTGAACGCTGTCAGTCGGCTGCGCTGCAGCTGGAGGCGATTGGCGAGGATGCGGCACCGTTCCTGCGTGATGCTCTGGAATCCGATAACTTCGAAGTTCGTTTCTCGGCAGCTCAGAGTCTTGCGTATCTTGGCGACCCGGCGGGTGTGTCAGTGCTGAAGGAGGCGGCCACGAGTCAACCGGCCTTCCGCGTCTATGCTCTGGTGGCCCTGTCGGTGATTCGGGAGGACGCGGAAGCCATTATGGCCCTGCGGGAACTGATGAATACGGGATCCCTGGAAACACGCTACGGGGCGCTGCGAGCGCTGAAGGAGCTGGACCCGCGCGATCCGTTCCTGAATCCCATCGAATTTGAAAACCGCTATGTGGTGCATGTCATCGACAGTGACGGTGAACCGATGGTGCACGTCACGCGACGACGGATGACGGAAGTCACGCTGTTCGGAGCTGATCAGGGACTGCGTCTGCCGGCGGTGCTGAACGCGGGAGACCGGTTGCGAATCATCGGTGACGCGGGTGACGACTCCGTGGAAGTGATCCGCTATGCTCTGGATGCAGAGCCGGAACGATACCAGGTGCGCAATCGGCTGGCTGATATTCTGCGGGTGCTGGGTGAACTGGACGCATCGTATCCGAACGTGGTGCAGTTCCTGGTGGAGGCTGATTCGCAGCGGAACCTGATGGGGCCGTTTGGAATTGACCGTCTGCCGCAGACCGGGCGAGTCTTCAGTCGGACGAGTGATGAGGTTGCAGAGGATGCTGATGCGGCGGGTGACGCCGCCGCGGCGACCGAGTCCGCTGCCGGATCCGCAAAAGCTCGGCGAGTCGGCAATCCGCGGCTGGTGCCCGAACTGTTCGATACTCTGGACGCCACGGAAGCTGCTGACAACGAAACGGCCGAGAAGCTGCAGAGTCTGGATTTCAGCCGCGTGACGGAGGCCGACAAGGCTCGCGCCAGCACGACGAGTCGTCCGAAGGTGCGGGTTCTGGATGAGGACGGTGAGGCAGATTCGGCTGCCGCGGACGAGCCGTCGTCCGCGACAGTGGAGGAGCAGTCAACTGCGGCTGCGGAAGCTTCGGAGAAGGTGGCGGAGCAGGTGGAAGAGTCGGTGACAGGGGCGGACGAGGCTGTGGCCGGAGAGGTGTCTGAGAAGCCGGCGCGTCCGGGATTTTTCAGTCGATTCCGTCGTCCGTTCGGGCATCTGACGGAACCGGAAGCCGAGCCGGAACCCTGAATCGGACCAGTCGGCGGTGATGTAGAGGCACTGAAACTGAGTGAACTGCACTGAATCTTGGGCCTGCTTTGGGGTGTGAGTCCTGTGGCGGGCCGGGAAGTTCTGACGAATGCTCAAGTCGCTCGAACTCTTTGGCTTCAAGAGTTTCGCGGACCGAACGGTTTTCGACTTTCCAGCGGGTATTACCGGGGTGGTCGGTCCGAACGGCAGCGGAAAGAGCAATGTCGTGGACTCGATCAAGTGGATTCTGGGTGACCAGAGTGCGAAGAGTCTGCGTGGCAAGGAGATGACGGACGTCATCTTCAACGGCAGTTCGGGTCGAGCGGGTTCGCAGTTTGCAGAGGCGACGCTGACATTTGACAATCGCAGTCGATTTATTCCGCTGGAGCTGGACGAGGTTTCGGTGGGTCGCCGGCTGTGGCAGTCGGGTGATTCCGAGTATCTGGTGAATGGCGGTGCGGCGCGGCTGAAGGACATTCGCGAGCTGTTTTCGGGAACGGGAGCGGGTGCCGCGGCGTGGTGTATTATTGAGCAGGGGCGAGTGGATCAGATTCTGCAGTCCAACGCTGCGAATCGGCGTTTGATTTTTGAGGAGGCGGCGGGGGTCAGTCGTCTGCGTGCGAAGCGTACGGAGGCCTTGAAGCGGCTGGAGCGTGTTGAGCAGAATCTGACGCGACTGGCGGATCTGGTGGAGGAAGTTGAGACGCAGGTGAGTTCTGTGCGTTCGCAGGCACAGCGTGCGACGAAGTATCAGGCGGCGTCACGCGAGCTGGAAGCCCTGTGGGTGGGTCTGGCGGCGGACGATTATCGCCGGGAATCGGTGCAGCGAGATGAGCTGCAGCGGCAGCAGTCGGGTGCGGCCGGGCGTCTGGAGCAGTTGAAGGCTGGTCAGCAGTCAGCGCTGGCGGAGGTGCAGCAGGCGGAGCGTGAGCTGGGCGAGGTGGATGAGCGCCTGCGGGAACTGGAGCAGCGGCGGAGCGAGGTGCGGAGTCGTCTGGCCAGCCTGGAAACCACTCAGCGATATCAGATTTCGCGGGACACTGAGCTGCAGTCGGATTTGCAGCGTCTGAGTCGTCAGCAGCAGTTGTTGCGGCAGCGTGTGCAGGAATCCGAGCTGGAGCAGTCGACGATTGAATCCAGCCTGACGAGTGAGCGTGCGTCGTGTGAGCGTCGGCGGCAGCAGGTGCGGGCGGCGGAGCACGAGATTGCGGTGGTAGAGCAGTCGCTGTCCGCGGCGAAAGCTCAGGCGGCCCTGCGGCGGGAGGAGCAGTTGCGTCAGTTGCAGATCAATTCCGGGATGACCTCGGAGTTGGCGGCACTGCGGAATCAGGTACGTCAGACGGTGGCGCGCCGGGAAGTTCTGCGGCAGCGTTCGCTGGAGCTGGGTGGCGAGACGGACGGGTATCAGCGTTCTGTGCCGTTGCTGCAGCAGCGTCTGGATCAGACTCGTCTGGATCTGCAGCGGGCTGAGGACGCGGCTGATCAGCTGCTGCTGGAGCGGGACAAGCTGCTGGGTGAGCGAACGGAAGGGCAGCAGTCACTGGCGGAGCTGCGTGAGCAGCGGAGTGGTCTGCTGGCGCGGCGGGCGGTGCTGGAAGATCTGGAGGACCGGCAGGAGGGCTTCGGGATCGGTGTGCGGGAAATTCTGCGGCGGGCTGAAGAATCGAATGTGGAGCCGTGGAATCAGATTCTGGGCAGTGTGGCGGATCTGCTGGACGTGGATATGGACCAGGCGGCGCTGCTGGAGATTGCGCTGTCGGGGCGTGCCCAGCTGCTGGTGGTGGCGAAGCTGCAGCCGCTGATCGATTATCTGAATTCCGGTCGCGCGAGGATCACGGATCGGGTCGGTTTTGTTTCGATTGAGACGGCGGGTGGCTGCGATGCGGCGCGTCTGCGTGGCGAGCTGCGGCGGGGGCAGACGGCACCGTGGCAGACAGACGCGGGTGGCGAGTCGGGTGCGGATGAGTTGTACTGGAATCGCGGTCGCGGGCGGCAGCAGGATTTTGGATTCAGCGGTTCGGAAGCGCGAGTCGCGTGGTCGGACGGTCGCAGTGAAAGTGCGGTGGTGCGTTCCGTATTCTGCGGGGAAACGGCAGCGACTGTGCAGCTGTTCGGGCAGCCGGGGATTGTGGGCCGGGCCGATGGCCTGGCGCGATCTCCGCAGAGCATGCCGGATCTGGCATCGCATCTGCTGGCGGACACGTGGGTTGCAGAAACACTGGCGGATGCGCTGCACTGGCATGCTGCACTGGGCGGTGCGGGGCGATTTGTGACTTTGCAGGGTGAGTTGATTGAGGCTGATGGGACGCTGTTTGCGGGAACAGTGCGGAATGAGTCTGCCCTGCTGTCACGGAAAAGCGAACTGCGGCGTCTGCGGAACGATCTGCACCGACTGGAGCACGAGATTGCTCAGCGTGAGTTGTTGCTGCGGACGATTGCGGGGAGCATCAGTTCGACGGACGATCAGTTGCAGGCATCGCGAGTGCGGATCAATCAGCAGGTGCAGAGCTGTCGGGAGGCCGAAGCGGCTCTGGCCGAGCAGCAGCGGCTGCTGCAGGACTGTGAGCGTCGTGAGCGGGCACTGGCCGATGATGGTGGGCAGATTGAACTTGAGCTGCAGCAGCTTGAGCAGCGGCAGCGGGATGCTCAGTCACAGCTGGAGTCGGGGCAGCATCTGCTGCAGGCGCTGGAGCACCGCATTCGTGAGGTGGATGAAGCGGTAGCGGAGCGGCAGGGGGAACTGCAGCAACTGGAGCGAGGACGCACTGAATCCAGTCTGGAACTGACTCGCCTCGAGGAGCGTCTGGCGGGTTTGCAGGATTCGTTTCAGCCGGTTCGTGATGAGCTGGAGCAGCGTCGTCAGCAGTTGCAGGAGGCTGATCGTCGCCTTGCGGCGGCGACGGAACGGCGTCGGGATCTGCTGCTTTCACAACTGAACACGGCGGCTGAAACGGCCGAACGGCTGTTGTCGGAGGAGCAGTTGAGCGGTGCGATTGTGGTGGATGCTGTGGGTCGCGGGCAGTTGAGGTCACGACGGCAGCAGGCCAGTGAGGCGGAGCAGCAGGCTCGGGAGGTACTGCGGCGCGAGCAGGAGCGGCTGCATGAAGTGGAACTGCGCATGCAGGGCATCGATCATCTGCTGAGCACAGCCGCGGACCGGATACGTGAGGAGTTTCAGCTGGAGGTTGAGGAGGCTGTCAGGCAGGGCCGTTCTGCAATCGCCGTCTGGCAGAGGCAGCAGCAGCGTGGCGAGGTATCAGTGGAGAACACCGGCAGGGTGCAGGAGGTGGTGGAGTTTGATGCGTCTGCTGCCGAGGTGCTGCGGGACGAGGTGCGGTTTACGGCGATTCGCGGCGAGGTGGAGCAACAGATTGAGAAGCTGCGGAAACAGCTGCGGAAACTGGGACATGTGGGTGCGGAGACACTGGAGAATCTGCAGGAGCTGGAATCGCGATTTCAGCGGTTGCAGACACAACTGCAGGATCTGGAAGCAGCGCGTGATGCATTGCGAGAGATGGTGCGGCGGATCAATGTGGAAAGTCGGCGGATGTTTCTGGAGTCGTTTGAGACGATTCGCGGCTATTTTCGCGAGCTGTTTCGGCGGCTGTTTGGCGGAGGTGAAGCCGATCTGGTGCTGGAGGATCCGGAGGATGTCCTCGAATGTTCCATCGACGTGGTGGCACGGCCTCCTGGCAAGGAGCTGCGGAGTATTTCGCTGCTGAGCGGTGGCGAGAAAACGCTGACAGCGGTGGCTCTGCTGCTGTCGATCTTCCGCAGTCGCAGCAGTCCGTTCTGTATTCTTGACGAGGTTGATGCCGCGCTGGATGACGCCAACATCGGGCGGTTTGTGAACGTCCTGCGGGATTTCCAGCAGAATACTCAGTTCATCATGATTACTCACCGCAAGCCGACGATGGCGGTGACGGACGTGCTGTACGGGGTGACGATGGAGGAGTCCGGGATTTCGCGGCGTCTGTCGCTGCGTTTCGAGGATGTGGACGAGCAGGGCAATTTTCTTGCGGCAGCTCGCCGGCAGAAAGCGGCCTAGTCCGGATTGCGGCGGAGAAAAGGTTCGCGCGTGGAAGTCGGATTCGGGCCTGGACGCTGGTTTTCCGGATTGTGCAAAAAAAATGCGTTTGGCATCGAACGGGGTGTGGCGACGATGCCGGCTGCCGGTGGCCGAACTTCAGCGATCGCTCACTGACCGTGAAAACATTGGAATTAACGGCGTTTTCACGAAACTGTGCGGTGTCAGGCGGGGTGTTGTGAACGCCGGGGGTACGGTGATGGCTTCGGCAGACTCTGCCGGTTCAGTCCCCTGCGAGCGTGCTGACCCCTGCAGCCGTTGCGGGCATTGGGACGTGCAGACAAGGCAGGGCAGTCAAAGAGCTTAAAGTCGCTGCGGTCGAAACGACGAACAATATCGTGGCGATTGTCATCCTGTGGTGGTGGCTGCTGCGGAACTTCTGCAGTGGCTGCGGGGAGGCCAGGAAGCACGACGGGTTGATTCGCCGGGGGGCCTGTTCAGCGTCTGCCGTAACGGAAGGGATGTCCGGAGAAGGCAGGGGAATCGTTTCGGCGATTTTCAGTTGAGCAGTGCTCAAAGTGCCTTGTGAAGGCACTGGGATTGCCCGCACGCAATCCAAATAGAGAACGACCCTCGCCGGGCCGACAAACTGATTCAGATGAAGGCTGCTCGCGACAGCAGACGGTGTGAGAACCGTTACGCCGGAATCTGATGACGGGCCTGGCAATCCGGAACTTCAGGAAGGAGACCCGGATGGTGCTGAGTACTGATTGGAGAGCCCGCCCATGAAGACGATCTTCACTACTGGTCAGGTAGCAAAGATCTGTAAAGTTGCCCCGCGTACAGTTTCCAAGTGGTTCGATTCCGGCCGGCTGAGAGGCTACCGAATTCCTGGTTCACAGGATCGTCGAATTCCTCGCGAGCATCTGATTCGGTTCCTCAAGGAACACGGAATGCCGCTGGGAGAACTGGAAGATGAAGCGCTGGGGAAAATTCTGCTCGTCGGTTCAGACGCCTCAACGCGGCTGAATCTCAACGAAATGATTTCCAACGACGACTTTAAGATCGAAATTGCTGCCAGTGGCTTTGAAGCAGGGATCCAGGCAGAGTCAATTCACCCCGACTGCGTGGTGGTTGACTTTGTGATGGGTCGCGAAGAAGCTCTGATGATTGCCCAGAATCTGCGGAAGAACAGCGAGTTCACCGACACGGTTCTGATCGGTCTGCTGAGCGACGAAGACAATGCTTCAGGTTTTGACCGTTCTGTGTTCAACGAAACGTTCCGCAAGCCGTTCGACGCAGCCCTGCTGGCCGAACGAATTCGGACGCTGGTTAACCGCCGCAAGCAACTGGCCTGATCGCCACGCTGCGGAACCGACGAACTGACCACGTCGGCACGAAACAAAAGACCACCGGACAGACAATGTCCGGTGGTCTTTCTGTTTTTGGGGCGGACTGATCTGATGGCAACCGTCATTCGACCAGATTGTTCATCAGCTGAATGGCTGCAGGTCCGACGAGCACGACGAAGATGCCCGGAAAGATGAACAGGACGAGCGGGAAAATCATTTTGACTGCTGTCTGCTGAGCTTTTTCCTCGGCCAACTGTCGCCGCTTCACCCGCATCGTCTCGGAATGCACTCGCAGTGCCTGACCGATGGATGAGCCGAAGCGATCGGCCTGGATCAGTATTGCTGCCAGTCCCTTCACATCATCGACTCCTGTCCGGATTCCCAGATCGTGCAGCACTTCGCGGCGCTGCTTGCCCATCTGCAGCTGCATATTGGCAGTGGCCAGTTCCTCGCAGACTTCCGGTGCTCCCTGATTCAGCTCTTCAGCCACGCGGCGCATGCCCTGATCGAGTCCGAGTCCGGCTTCCACGCACACCACCAGCAGATCGAGAGCATCAGGCAACTGCAGGAAGATCTTGTCCTGACGGCCCGAACGAATGAGTGACAGAATGACTTCCGGAGCATAAAACAGGGCGCACGCCAGCACCACGGGTATCATCCATGCGTTGCCCGCCCATGTGGAGCGCAGTGAGATCCACATCAGTCCGAGGACGCCACCAAGCCCCAGTGAAAGCGCCTTGATGGCGAGGAAGTTGCGGACGGCTGTCGGGCGTGAGAAGCCGGCATTGGCCAGTCGCACTCGCAGCAGACTCTGTTCCGTTTCAGATTTCGGTTCCAGTGCGCGGGACAGTGCCGGTGCGGCTCGTTCCACAAGCGACGACATGGCATTCATGCGGGCCGCCGACAGTACCGGATCGCGACGCTGTCGCAGCAGCGGATTTCGCAGCGCGTCCAGTCGCGCTGAGGTGCGATTGCTGCGGCGCATCAGCAGGCCGGAGGCGGACCAGAATCCCGCTGTGACGGCGACAAAGATTGAGTAGGGGAGTATGGTGGTCAGATCCATGGGTTTCCTCAATGCTCCGCAGGACTTCAGACTTTGATGTTCACGATGCGGTGGATCACGTAGCCGCCGAGGATCTGGGCGCCTATTGCTGCATACAGCATCTGCCGTCCGATTTCCTCGTTGAACAGCATCATGACGTAGTCACGGTTCAGGACGTAGACAGCCATAAACAGGACAATGGGCAGCGCCATCAGTACCACCCCGCTCATGCGACCTTCTCCGGTCAGTGCTCGCACCTGACCCAGAATCTTGAAGCGTTCGCGCACCAGTGAACTGATTTTGCCGAGGATTTCTGCGAGGTCTCCGCCGGCCTGTCGCTGGATATTGACGGCGGTGACAAAGAACTGCAGGTCCATATTGGGGACTCGCTGCAGCATGTTCCGCAGTGCCTGATCGATGGGCAGTCCGAGATTCTGTTCGTCATGCACAGCTCGGAATTCGCCGGCGATCGGCTGTGGCATTTCACTGGCGACGGCGTTCAGACCGGCGGCCAGACTGTTGCCCGCCCGCAGGGCTCGGGACAACAGCTCGAGGGCATCCGGCAGTTGTTTCTCAAAGGATTTCAGTCGCGAGCGACGTCGCATCAGCAGCCACACCCATGGCAGCAGAAATGCCGTAGCTGCCCCGCCAACCAGCGCGGGAACCGCGAACTGCAGGGCAAACAGCAGTATGAAGGCGGCAGCACTGAGGATAATGCACAGCAGGATGAACTGTTCAATTCGCAGCGGCGAATCGGCCTGACGGAACAGCAGCGGCAGGTTCTCAAATCGCTGCAGCAGTCGTCCCAGCAGAGACTGTGCGGTTGTCAGACCATCCCGGAGAATCGCATTGGCGATCTCCGTACGCGTTGTCGTCGTGCGACCGGTGAAGGCTGTCAGTCGGGCTTCCAGATCGGATTCCGAGCGATCCGTGAACACTGACATCAGCCAGAGGACCAGTGCCAGAACACTGACGAACGCTGATCCAAGGATCAGGTACACCGGGTCAATGAGCTGTTGTATATTCATAATCGGTTATCCATTTCACATCGATCGCATGGCACGCTGAGCAAACAGGCCACCCGGCAGACGAATGCCTGATGACTCCATGTGCTCGATACAGCGCGGGCGAACTCCGGTGGATTCAAAGTGCCCCCACGCCTTGCCCTGATCGTTGATGCCGTCCTGCACAAACCGGAAAATGTCCTGCATCACGATCACATCGCCTTCCATCCCGATCACCTCCGTGATGTAGGTGACCTTGCGAGCACCGCCCTGCAGTCGGCTGGCCTGAATGATCAGGTTGACGGCTGAGGCAATCTGTTTGCGAACGGCCAGCATCGGCAGCTCGTAGCCGCTCATGTTCACCAGTGTTTCAATACGCGAAATCGCATCGCGCGGGTTGTTGGCGTGCACCGTGGTCAGCGAGCCATCGTGGCCGGTGTTCATCGCCTGCAGCATGTCCAGAGTTTCCCCGCCGCGACACTCGCCGATGATGATCCGGTCCGGTCGCATTCGCAGTGCGTTGCGGACGAGATCCGTGGCCGTGATGCGGCCACGCCCTTCGATATTCGGCGGACGCGTCTCCAGCCGCAGCACGTGCTCCTGCTGCAACTGCAGCTCCGCCGCATCCTCGATGGTCACAATGCGGTTCTCGTTGGAGATAAAACTGGACAGAGTATTCAGCAGAGTTGTTTTGCCGGATCCCGTGCCGCCACTGATGATCATGTTGAGGCGGGCCTTCATGGCCCCCTCAAGAAACATCACCATTTCCGGAGTGAAGGCACCAAACTTCAGCAGGTCCTCCAGCGTCAGCGGATTTGAACCAAACCGGCGAATGGTCAGAGAAGGACCGTCCAGCGCCAGCGGAGGAATAATGGCGTTCAGTCGCGAACCGTCCGGCAGACGTGCGTCGACCATCGGCGACGTCTCATCGATCCGTCGACCCACTCGCGAAACGATCCGATCCAGGATCTGCATCAGATGGTCGTTGTCACGAAACGTCACCTCGGAACGCTGGATCCGACCATTCTTTTCCACAAATACGTTCTTCGGACCGTTGATCATGATGTCGGCGACATCATCTTCCTTGAGCAGAAGTTCCAGGGGGCCAAAGCCAAAGGCCTCGTCCAGTACCTCCTCCACCAGACGTTCCCGCTCTGAGCGGTTCAGCATGGTGTTTTCAGTATCGCACAGATGCTCAACCACCACTCGAATCTCACGCCGCAGGGAATCACCCTCCAGCTCTGAAACTCGAGTCATATCCAGCTTTTCCACCAGCTTGCCGTGAATGTGCGACTTCAATGCCTCGAAGTCGCCGCTGGTCTGCCGATTCAGTTTGCCCAGTGGTGCAATCATTGCTGCCCGTCACCCTTTGTGAGTTCTGTTCTGCTGATCTGGTCTGAATCCCGCCGGTATGACCCGGGGGCTGCGGTTTTCACCGCGGTGTTTCCCGTCTGCAGGTTAGGTCATGAATCGCGGTGGTGCTGTGTGGTTTCATGGAATCAACTGCGGTGGCAACATGTGGAAAGAATTCCACAGTCCCCCCGTTCGATACCATCCTCCCAATTGGTACCGGTGAGTTTGACAGGGCGGAACAACACTGGTGGAAACCCGGCAGAGTCCCGGTGACCGACATCAACCCGGAGAACGAAATGTGAACATGCGAACAGTTGTGGAGTGTGTATTTGAGTGGCAGGTGGGTTTTGAGATGAGGGAGTACAAACGGCGCGCCGAGTGGGCAGAAATGCGGAATGCGTGCTGGTGGGCGGGGTGTTACGGGGAAACGTGGGGGACTGCCGGGCCGGAATCCCGCCCCCGATCTCTGGATTTACTTTCGGGTTGATTGAGACCCGGAGAAATTCCCGTTAAGACTCGCACTGTGCTGGTCATTCGGGGAATCTCTGAGCGTGCATGGACGGTGACATGAGTCGTCATATTTTTGTTACTGGTGGTGTTGTCAGTTCACTGGGCAAGGGGCTGACGTCGGCTTCCATCGGGATGCTGCTGGAGCGTCGTGGTCTGAAGGTGCGAATGCAGAAACTGGATCCGTATCTGAATGTGGATCCGGGCACGATGAGTCCGTATCAGCACGGCGAGGTGTACGTGCTGGACGACGGTTCTGAAACGGACCTTGATCTGGGTCATTACGAGCGATTCACATCCGGGGAGCTGAATCGGCGTTCGAACTACACGACGGGCCAGATCTATTCTTCAGTAATTGACAAGGAGCGTCGCGGGGTGTATCTGGGCCGCACGGTGCAGGTGGTTCCGCACATTACCGACGAGATCAAGTCAGCGATTCTGGGGCTGGGCGAGCCTGGTGTGGATGTGGTGATTACGGAGCTGGGCGGAACGGTGGGCGACATTGAAGGCTTGCCGTTTCTGGAGGCGATTCGTCAGATACCGCTGGATATTGGCAAGGAAAACTGTCTGTTTATTCACCTGACCCTGGTGCCATATCTGAAGGCTGCGCGTGAGGCCAAGACCAAGCCGACTCAGCACAGTGTGCAGCAGTTGCGTGAGATTGGCATTCAGCCGGACATCCTGATTGTGCGGACGGAGCGTCCGATTGGTCGGGAGCACACGGACAAGATTGCGTTGTTCTGCAACGTCGAAAAGAAGGCGGTGATTGAGGAGGTTGACAAGGAATTTTCGATTTACGAGGTGCCGGTAGGGCTGGTGGAGCATGGTCTGGATGAGCTGATCTGCCAGAAGCTCAGCCTGAAGTCCGGGCCCCTGAACATGGAAGACTACCGGGATCTGGTGCATCGGATCCGCAATCCGCAGAACGAAGTCACGATCGCTGTGGTGGGCAAATACATCGAGCATCGGGATGCTTACAAGTCCATCTATGAATCGCTGGACCATGCAGGCTTTCACCATTCGACTCAGATCCACGTCAAGCGGATTGAGGCGGAGGAGCTGGAGCGTCAGGGGCCGGAGATGGTGTTGAAGGGTGTGGACGGAGTTCTGGTGCCGGGTGGTTTTGGGATGCGTGGCATTGAGGGCAAGATTCAGGCCATTCAGTACGCGCGGCAGTCCGAGACTCCGTTCTTCGGCATTTGTCTGGGGATGCAGTGTGCGGTCATCGAATTTGCTCGCAATGTGCTGGAGTTGAAGGATGCCAACAGCACGGAATTTGCCGCAGATACTCCGCACCCCGTGATTTGCCTGCTGGAGGGGCAGAAGACGGTCAACCGCAAGGGCGGTACCATGCGTTTGGGGGCGCAGCCGTGTGTGCTGGTGCCTGAGACGCGGGCCGCGCGGGCCTACGCAGCGTCGGAGATCAGTGAGCGTCATCGGCACCGTTACGAGTTCAATCCGGAGTATCGGAAGGAGTTCGTGGAGTCGGGGATGAAGATTGCCGGGACCAGTCCCGATGGAACTCTGGTGGAAATCGTCGAACTTGCAGCACATCCGTGGTTTGTGGCGGTGCAGTATCATCCGGAATTCAAGTCGAAGCCGAACATTCCGCACCCGTTGTTCAGGGATTTTGTGCAGGCCTGTCTGCAGCGGCGACTTGGCCGTTCCGTAGCAGCTGCGGCCTCGGGCGATTCCATCAGGGCTCAGGGGTAACCTGATTTTCCCGTCCCTGAAAAGCGCCTGTGAGACCTCGTCTCAATCATTGCCATTTTTGGCATTTATAATTGCCAAAAAGCATTCGGTCGATAGCATTCCGGCGGGAGTGTTACGGGCGTGTGTGCGTTTCCGGGGGATTCATTGTGGCAGCCATCGACACTCGAGATCGCGAGATTCTTGAGTATCTGCACCAGTCTGCGGGTGTGGATGTGCAGTCGCTGTGTGAACTTCTGGGGGTGACTCGGACGGCCGTTCGCCAGCGAATTTCGCGGCTTGAGTCGGCGGGTTTGATTGTGTCGGACCTGCAGGGGCAAAGTCGCGGCAGGCCTCGCAACATTTATCGCGTGACGGCCGAGGGGTTGCACGCATTGGGTGAGAATTACCGTCAATTGGCGGTTGTGTTGTGGGAGGCGATTACGGGTTTTGAGGATGAGGACGTTCGCATTCGTCTGTTGGCGCGTGTTCGGGACGTACTGGCAGAGCGATTTCGGCGGCAACTGGGCAGCTGTGAGAATCTGGACGACCGTCTGGATTTGCTGGCCAGTGAGATGAAATCCAGTGGATTTAACGTGGAGTCTGACCACCAGGGTGGGCTGAGAATCCTGCGGGAGACATCCTGTCCGTTTCCGCTGCTGGCGGAGGTGGACGATGCGATTTGTCAGGTGGAGCGGCAGGTTCTTGAGCAGGTCCTGGGGGCTCCGGTGGAAGTTCGGTCTCGTTGTCGGGATGGACATGGCTGTTGTGAGTTTCAGGTCCTGAACGTTCCGACGGGTTGACGGTTTTCGGCCATGGTTTGGAAAGTCGCTGCTCGTTTGTGTTGGTGATTGCAGGATTTGTGTGTGTTGGTAGAGTGCGGACTGCACTTTCCGTGGCCGTGGCAGGCCTGCGGATTCAGTCAGTGCGCATTTCAGGTCCGTGCGGCGTTGATATTCCGGGCGGCAAACCAGTGAAGGAAGTACAAAGATGACGTGGATAGAAGGTCGCTTCGAAGAGAACGTGATCACCACAACGATTGAGCAGGCATTGAACTGGGGTCAGCAGTCCAGCATCTGGCCGATGACCTTCGGCCTGGCGTGCTGTGCGATCGAAATGATGGCCGTGGGTGCCAGCAAGTACGACATTGACCGTTTCGGTGCTGGTGCGTTCCGTGCAACGCCTCGGCAGGCCGACCTGATGATCGTGGCTGGTACCGTGACGTTCAAGATGGCCAGTCGTGTGCGTCGTCTGTACGAGCAGATGCCGGATCCGAAATATGTGATCGCGATGGGTGCCTGTACGGTGGGTGGTGGTCCTTATTTCAAGCATGGCTATCACGTTGTGAAGGGTGTGGATCTGGTGGTGCCGGTGGATGTTTACGTTCCCGGCTGTCCTCCTCGCCCGGAAGCTTTGCTGGAAGGTCTGATGCGTGTTCAGGACAAGATCAAAGCTCGCCGGGTGACTCGCGGTGAAACGGTCCTGCCGGTGCCACATCATTCCGGCTTTTCTGCTTTGAACGTCTGACATTGTACAGACGTGCCCGGTGTGCCACCGCTGGGTCATCTGGTTTGACTGCGTTGTTGTCTGAACACTGACTGAATCTGGAAACTGAATTTCAGGGCTGCGATTGTTCCGCGGGGGCGGTTCGTCGGCAGTGCTGATCATCAACGGGAAGTTGCGGGGTTATGACCAGCGTTTTGAAGATCACTGATCTGCATGTGTCCGTGGGAGAGACACCGATTCTGCGTGGTGTGAACATGCAGATTCGTCAGGGTGAGGTGCATGCCCTGATGGGGCCCAACGGTTCCGGAAAAAGTACTCTGGCCTACGCACTGGCCGGTCATCCGAATTACAGCATCACTGCCGGATCGATTGAGATCGACGGGGTGAACATCTCCGAATACGAGGCTGATGCGCGAGCCCGTCTGGGTCTGTTTCTGGCCTTTCAGTATCCGGTGGTGATACCCGGGGTGAAGGTGGCGGATTTTCTGCGGCATGCGGTTTCCAACATTCGTAATCCGGACCGTCGGGAGGGTGAGGGTCTGATCGGGATGCGTGAATTCCGGAAGGAGATTCGCGAACGGATGACCGAACTGGGCATGGACCACGAGTTTGCTCGCCGGTATCTCAACGATGGCTTTTCCGGTGGTGAGAAGAAGCGTATGGAGATACTGCAGCTGGCGATGCTGCAGCCGCGTTTTGCGATTCTGGACGAAACAGACAGTGGTCTGGACAGTGACGCGGTGCGGGTGGTCAGCGAGGGTCTGGCGAAGCTGTCCGGTCCGCAGATGGGTGTGCTGATCATTACTCACCATGAGCGCCTGCTGGAGTTCAATCGACCTCAGTTTGTGCATGTGATGCTGGGTGGTCGGATTGTTGAAACCGGTGGCTCGGATCTGGCCCATGAACTGCATGCTCGTGGTTACGCTGACGTGCGGGCCCGGCATCCGGATGCGGCCCCCGAGCCGACTCACACGACGACCGCTGCTGCTGTCTGAAATCAAGTGCACACCAATTGCTGAACTCGGTTCAACTCTGACGGGATCAAAGCCATGTCGACGGATACTCCTGTGAAGTCTGACGTTGAGATTGGGGCCTACAAGTACGGCTTCCACGACTCGACTGACAACTACGCTTTCAAGAGCCGCAAGGGCCTGGATGCTCAGATCGTTTCTCAGATTTCCGAGATGAAGCGGGAGCCCGAGTGGATGCGGGACTTTCGGCTCAGGTCTTTGGAGATCTTCGAGTCACGTCCGATGCCCTCGTGGGGCGGTGACATGTCGGATCTGATTTTCGACAACATTTACTATTACATGAAGGCGGCCAACGAGCAGGGGAAATCGTGGGACGATGTGCCGGCCGACATTCGTCGGACCTACGACCGTCTGGGGATCCCGGAGGCCGAGAAGAAGTATCTGGCCGGCGTGAAGGCGCAGTACGAGTCTGAGGTTGTTTATGGCAGTCTCCGTGAGGACCTGGCGAAGCAGGGTGTGATTTTTACGGATACGGATTCCGCGCTCCAGGAGCATCCCGATCTGTTTCGCGAATATTTCGGCACGGTGATTCCGCCGGGAGACAACAAGTTTGCGGCGTTGAATTCCGCTGTCTGGTCGGGTGGTTCATTCATCTACGTCCCGAAGGGCGTGCAGATTGACTTTCCGCTGCAGGCCTACTTCCGTATCAACAGCCAGAACATGGGGCAGTTCGAGCGGACTCTGATTATTGTGGACGAGGGTGCTTCCGTGCACTATGTGGAAGGTTGTACGGCCCCGACCTACAGCAGTGACAGTCTGCATTCGGCGGTGGTCGAAATCATCGTGAAGCGGGGGGCTCGCTGCCGTTACACAACGATCCAGAACTGGTCGAACAATGTCTACAATCTGGTGACCAAGCGGGCGATGGCCTATGGCGATTCGCTGATGGAGTGGATTGATGGAAATCTGGGTTCGAAGCTCACGATGAAGTATCCGGCGATCTGGCTGATGGAACCCGGGGCTCGTGGTGAGACTCTGTCGATCGCTTTTGCGGGCGACGGGCAGCATCAGGACGCGGGGGCCAAGATGGTCCACTGTGCTCCGAACACGTCCAGCCGCATCATCAGCAAGAGCATTTCGAAGAACGGTGGTCGTTCCAGCTATCGGGGACTGGTGAAGGTTCACAAGGATGCTGTGAACTGTCGTTCGAATGTGGTGTGTGATGCGTTGATTCTGGATCCTGCCAGCCGCAGTGATACGTACCCGTACATTGAGGTTGAGGAGCAGAATGTGGCGATTGAGCACGAAGCCAGTGTTTCGAAGATCGGGGAGGAGCAGTTGTTTTATCTGATGAGTCGTGGTCTGACGGAGGCTGAAGCTTCGGCAATGATTGTGACGGGCTTTGTGGAGCCGCTGGTGAAGGAGCTGCCGATGGAATACGCGGTGGAGCTGAATCGGCTGATTGAGTTGCAGATGGAAGGTTCGGTCGGCTGATTCTGATTGATCAGCAGCAGTGGCCGGAGATGTAGACCGGCATCGTGGTTCGAGTTGGAATTGGTGAGCGGGTTGGGATGCAGTTATGACGGTGGTGGTGGCAGATCATTCCAGGGCTGGGTACAGCGCGGCCGTGTTTGAGGCGTTCCTTGCAGCGCGTCGTGAGCCGCAGTGGATGACTGAGGCTCGGCGGCAGTCCTTCTCTGTTTACCAGCAGTTGCTGTCGCAGGAGCTGGATGCAGAGGAGTTCCGTCGCCTCGACCTGCGTACATTCAACGCGTCGCGATTCCGTCCGGCTGCATCGGCTCCGGACGCCGGAGGCATAGCGACGCTGCTGAGTGGTCGGGCTGAATTCGGCGGAGCGATCGCTCACGTTGACGGTCATGTCACCAGTTCTCGCCTGTCTGCAGAGATTGCTGCTCAGGGAGTGTTGTTCGGTGGTTTGCAGGAACTCCTCGAAACTCATCGTGCACTGCTGGAACCGTATTTCATGAAGCGGGCGGTGCATGCGGATGCGGATCGCTTTGCTGCGTGGCATGCAGCTTTCTGGACCAGCGGTACGTTGCTGTACGTGCCTCGCAATGTCGAGGTTTCTCTGCCGCTGCACAGCCTGATTGCTCACAGTCAGGATGGCGTTGCCGATTTCAGTCACACGCTGATCATCGTGGAAGACGGGGCTCGGGCGACACTGCTGGAAGAGACGGCGTCCGGAAGTCCGGATGTTGCTGGTCTGCACGTCGGTTGTGTGGAGCTGATTGTCGGACGCAATGCCTGTCTGCGGTATGTGCAGCTGCAGAACTGGAATCAGAAGACGTGGCATCTGGCGCATCAGGCCGGCTGCGTGGATGCGAATGCGACGTTGCAGTGGACGGTGGTCGGACTGGGAAGTCGTACGGCGCACATTCATCAGGATATCAATCTGGATGGTCGGGGGTCGACTGCCGAAGTGAACGGCGTCACGTTCGCCAGCGATCGGCAGAAGATCAGCTATTATACTCAGCAGCATCATCGCCAGCAGGGGACTCACAGTGACCTGCTTTATCGGGAAGTGCTGCGTGATGAATCGCGAGTGATCTGGCGTGGCATGATCAAGGTGGACGCCGCGGCTCAGCAGACCGATGGATACCAGCGCAGCGACGCGCTGATGCTCAGCGAGGATGCTCGCTGTGATTCCATCCCCGGTCTGGAGATTGAGGCGGATGACGTTCGCTGTACGCATGGTGCCACCACAGGTCAGGTGGATCGTGATCAGATTCTGTACTGCATGAGTCGCGGGATCAGCCGCCGTGAGGCCATGCACATGATTGTGGAAGGTTTCTTCCAGCAGATTTATGATCGGATTCCGATTGAGGTTGTGCGGGAGACACTCAGTCGTACAGTGCAGGCGAAACTGGGGATTGAGGCTGTGGCCGCCGATCAACTGCACAGTGAGGAAGAGGACGAGTACTGACATGGAACGACTGATTGGTGTGGACGAGCTGCAGCCGGGTGAGCGACGCAGTGTTTTCGTTGATGACACTCCGGCGCTGGTCATTCGCCTCGGTGATGCGTGGCATGTGATTGAAGACATCTGTACTCATGATGGTCAGCCGCTGACAACCGGTGAACTGAGTGGTTGCAGCATTGTGTGCCCGCGGCATAATGCCCGTTTTGACCTGCAGACTGGCAAGGCGTTGTGCATGCCGGCGACTCAGGCGATCCGAGTTTTCCGGGTGGAAATTCGTGATGGTGCCGTGTGGGCTGGTTTCTGAGGGTGGGCTGTTGGGGTGGGCTGGTGGCAGGAACGCAGTGAAGGAAGAGTGTCGAAATGGCGACAGATGCGGAACTGATTGAAGCTCTGCGGCAGGTGATTGACCCGGAGCTGATGGTGAACGTGGTGGATCTGGGGCTGATCTATTCGGTCAACCAGACGGATCGCAAAGTGGCCGTCGAGATGACTCTGACCAGCCCGGCCTGTCCTGCGGGTCCTCAGATTGTGCAGCAGGCGAAAATGGCGCTGGAGCGACTGGAGGATGTGGATGAGGCGAGCATCACGATCACTCTTTCGCCTCCATGGACTCCGGCCCGCATGACCGATGAGGCTCGAGACCAACTGGGAATTTTCTGAACGCCTGAGCGTCTCATGGGGACCCCGCAATGGTTCGCTGTCTGATCGCTCTGGGTGGCAATCTGGGAGGTTCCGAGCTGCTGTTTCAGCGGGCGATCGAGCAGCTTGACGCGGACGGGGATCGTGTCCTCGCGGTGAGTCGGAATTTCGAGACGCGGGCCGTTGGTGAGCAGGCCGGGGGTGGTTTTCTGAATGCTGCGGCGGTGCTGGAATCGGCCGCCGGGCCGTGGCAACTGCTGCAGCGATTGCAGGCGGTTGAGTCCGTGTGTGGTCGGGAGCGAATGCTGCGCTGGGGGCCGAGGACGCTGGATCTGGACCTGCTGCTGTTCGGTGAGTCTGAGCAGTGGGAGTGTGGTCTGATTCTGCCGCATCCGGCGATGTGGCTGCGACGTTTTGTGCTGTCGTCGGCGGTGGAGGTTGCCGGTGACATGTGGCATCCACGGCTGGGGCAATCGATCGATCAGTTGTGGCAGCAGTTGTGTGTGCCGCAGTTTGCGGTTGGGGTGGAGTTGAGCGGGGAACTGGCTGAGTCTGCAGACTTTGCGGGGTTTCTGGAGCAGCCGCTGCAGCATGGTGCGGTGAGTTTCCAGCGTTCGGTTGCTGCTGTGGGAGTGGCTGTCAACTGGTTCGCGCGGCTGCAGTTGCGACGTGCGGATCTGCGGAACCCGCCGTGGTCGTACCCGGAAGCGTACCCCGGGGATCGCACGCTGGTTCTGTTCGTGCGTAGCCCCGAGAACGCTCTGGAGCAGTTGCGGCAGACGGCGACGGCGATTACGGGCTGAGTCCGGCCGGAAGCTGATAAATGGTCTGGATTTCCGTGTCGCTGAGGCTGCGATTGAAGATAGCCAGTTCGTCGAAATCACCCGTATAAGCGATACCCAGCATGATCACGGCTTTGGCTGGATCCCAGGTGAAGTTTAAGGGGTTGCGCAGGCTGCCCTGAGATTTGCCATTCAGGTAGAGGGTGGCAGTGCCGGGAGAATTGTCTGTGGTGTTGAAGTTGCTGAAGGTCCATGCCACGTGAGTCCATGCATCGCGGGTAAATGGTGGTTTAATCACCGGAACCATCGGGCGATCGCGTGCTTCGATTTTTTCCCACGCGATGTCATTGGGGTTCCATGATTTGTAGTTTGAAAAGACCCCCAGTCGAAACACGCGTGGCAGGTCTTTGTCGAAGTCCACAAAAAACGAGGCATCGTTCCATGTTTTGTCGGTGATTTGAATCGGATCGCAGTAGCCGGGCTTCAGATCCTGATCGGGTGTCAGTTTCAGCCAGAAGGAGACGGTGCCGGACCAGTTGGACGGTGAATAGCCGGCGTTGACGCCTCGGAACAGGGTGACTTTGGGTGATTCACTGGTGACAAACCGCAGTGCTCCGCCGTATCGCCCGGCTTTGGGTGCGAGGCTGACATCGTCGCGGGAGTTGCCGGGGGTGATGACTTTGCGTTCGAGGTTTTCTGCGGTGTGGATGGCTTTGTCCCGTCCGATGACGGCATCGAGAGAGTCATCGAAGGGTGCCAGAAAAATCAGATTTTTCTGCAGGCTTTCCGGTGGGCCTGCCAGCGATGGGGAGGTGAGGCTGACGGCCAGCAGTGATGTGGCCAGTGTGCAGCAGAGGCGGTACGGGAGGAATTGGGCAGTCCACATGAGCAGGGCTCCGAACATTACGGGGGAACGTGAAAGTGATCGATTGGGGATTGCAGTGAAGTCTGTTGTCGAGTTGCAGTGGGGAGGTGGGGAGGTGGGGAATCAGGAATTCTGCGGGCGTCGTTTTGAGGTGTTTCGCGGATTGCGTTTCAGGCGATTGCGACAGCGCCCCCACAGGTCTCGCAACAGGGCTTTCAGCAGCAGCGGACGGTCCTCGCGGGCCAGTGGGTGCAGCCGCATCTGTTCCGGCTGATACCCGCAGGCCAGCATACCTCCGCAGGTCTGCTCTTCAACTGCCTGCAATTGATCGGCCGTGAGTTCCTGTTTGTAGCGTCCAACGCGGCTGGGGCTGAGTGGTTCGGCGATGCGAGTGTGATGGGGTTGTGCGGCGACGGCCTCGAAGCCGGTCTGGCCTTTGCGTCCTCCGGCTGCATGTTCGGCGAGGGCTTTGCGAACTTCCTCAGTGTTGAACCCGAGGAATCCGGCCACGCGTCCGAACGTGTTTTCCGGACTGATGCACAGGTCTTCGTAGCGAAACTCGAGGCGATCCTGCACGGGCAGCCAGCGTTCTGCCATCAGCCACGCTCCGATCGTGAGATGCCACTCCATGGCGGCGACCGTGGCATCGAAGGCTCCGAATCGCATCTTCAGGGTGGAGCAGACAACATCGCGAGGGTCGCGCACGACATGAATGAAGCGAGCTGTTGGGAGCAGTTGTTTCAGTTCGGGAATGGACAGGGCGTACAGGGGAGTGTTGTCACCGATGAACTGCAGTTGTTCAAATGGTTCAGGGCAATCCAGTGACCAGACATAGTGGATGAATGCGGCTGGTCCGGACATGCCCTGTCGCCGGCAAAAATCGGCAAAACCCTCCGCGCTGGCTCGCCCCGTCCAGTCATTGGTCTGCATCCACGAGTTGACGACCTGCAGCAGTGCAGCGGGCACGATGGCTTCGCGAATCTGTTTCAGCAGATCCAGATGCTGGTTCAGGTATCCGGTTTCCTTGGCGATGTGTACGCCGGGAAGGTGGTTCAGGAGTCGCGCGGTGACGGTGGTCCCGGAGCGACCGCAGCCGAGTACAAACACGGGGACCGGGCAGCGTGGCATGGTACGTCCTTTCACGCTGTTACAGCTGTGATCTGAGTTTGCCGGGGATCGGGGGCAGCACGCTGGCGGTGCGCTGAGTACTGCGTCGCTGCAGTTGTGTCTGCTGCTCAGTGTTGCGACTGGACATTTGCAGCCGAGCTTCGTTGACACAGACAGCCAGCAGGAGTGTTGCGGGTGGCAGGCCCAGCGGACAGCCGGTCCACGAGTATGCGAAGTAGGCGAGGATCGGCAGGCAGGCCATGAATGTGCGACGGTCACGACGCAGACTCAGCAGTGGCATGGACAGCAGCAGTCCGATCATCACTGTGTACAGGGCGGATGACAGCACGCCCGTCTCCATGGCCACCTGAATGATGTCATTATGGGCGTGATAGATATCAATGACCTCGAGATATTTTCGTGGACGCCCCGGACCGACTCCCAGCCACGGGTTCTCACGAATGTGATGAAAGGCAATTTCCCAGATGAGTGACCTTGGAGCCATTGATTTGTAGCCGATGATGCGGAACCGAATCAGCAGCAGGTGAATGAACTGGATCTGCATGATTTCATCCAGAAATCGCATCAGCAGCAGGATGCTGCTGACCAGAAATACTGACAGCGATTTGTGGTTGAAGAGGGTATACAGTGTCAGGATGATCAGCATGGTGCCAAGGCCGTTGCGTGACATAATGGCCATCACGGCGAGGCAGTTCAGTCCCAGCAGCAGAATCCACATCAGTTTGCGCTGTTCCCTCGAATCATGGATCTTCATCAGCACGAAGGGCAGTGTCATATTGATCTGGGCGGCCATCAGATTGGAAGCGCCCGAGGGGTTTTCGATGGACCAGGCCTTCAGGCTGGGATTGCGCAGTACCTGCACCATGACGAATGATGTGAGCAGGATATTGTTGCAGAAAATGACCCAGCGGCAGAATTTTGAGAGGTCCGGTGTTGAGACTGCGAGTGCCAGTGTGGCGATGTAGCACGAAAAGATATGGATCGTCCCGGGCATGTCATTGGTGTTGACTTCCGAAGAGACGAGGACGAGGACGGTCAGTGACGCTGCACAAAACAGGAAGATGGGGTGCAGTCTGGCCCGCGGGCTGATCAGCGCAGCCACTGTGTAGGCGACGGCCGCAGCGGCTCCGCCGACAATGGTGAACTGGTGGGACAAGGCCGACGTGAGGCAGCTGGTCAGCAGAGTTACCAGCAGTGCGGCCATGACCGTCGACATTGAAAACGTCCCTGTTTTCCGCCAGTTGTTGACCGCGGTCGGTTTCACCCATCCCTGGAAACCCGCATTCACTGCCGCAACGTTGGTGTTTCGGCAGGAATTGCCGCAATTTAGTTTGCGGGGCAGAATCCCGCAAGATGGCCTGTCCGGTTGCGTTGCCGCCGGTGCTTTCCCAGAATGCCGGAATCAGAAGTTCCCTGGAATTTCAGCCTCGCAGGTGCATTATGCGGCATCAGTTGTGCTCACGGTGTCTGAATCCGGTCCTTTGGCTGTTGTGGCTGTCCTGCAGTCTGCCCGTGTTCGGGCAGGAGCCGGTACAGTTGAAGGGCCATAACGGGTCGGTTATGGCGGCCGTTTTTGCCGGGGACCCGGAGCGTGTGGTAACAGCGTCAACGGACCAAACGGCCATGCTCTGGGATACTCGCACCGGCCGCATGCTGCAGACCATGTCTCAGCACACAGGTCCGCTCTACACGCTGGCTGCCAGTGGTGACGGGCAGACACTGGCCACAGGGGCTCAGGACAACACCATTCGGATCTGGGATCTGCCGCTGCGAAGTCCGGTCCGGCGACTTTCTGAGCCATCGGTTGCACTGCACACCGCGGTGCTCAGTCCTGACGGCCTCGTGGTGCTGGCCGGTCTGCAGGACAACAGCCTGCAGGTGATTCCTACCGGAATGGCAGTCGGTCTGCAGCGGACGGCACGGGCGGGACACACGGCTCCGGTGCTGTCCGTGGCCGTTCGACCGGATGGCAGTGTGCAGGCCAGTGCGGACGCGTCGGGTCGACTGCTGGTGTGGTCACCGGACCTGGACCAGCCGATTTCCCGGTTGCTGGGCAGTGCTGGTCCGGTCAGTCAATTGCTGCTGCCGACGGGGGCAGCCCCATTGTTGTCTCTGGGCGATGACGGTGTGCTGCGACACTGGCAGTTGCCCGCTCTTGCTCCGCGACAGTTGAGTGTGTTGAACGCGGCTGGTGTGATGCTGACTGTGGTTCCCGGGCAGACTCAGGCGCTGGCTCTGGCCGCAGGTCAGCCGCTGCGGCTGGTGAATCTGCAGACTGGTGAGCAGTTGCGTGAGTTTTCGGCAATGGGAAACGACGTGACTCGAGTGGCCATATCCTCAAATGCCGCGTGGCTTGTGGCTGGTGCTGCGAGTGGCGAAGTGCGGTTGGCGAATACGGGTGATGCGGCTGTCACGGGCCGTGTTGCCGGGCATGACGGTGCTGTGACTGATGTTTCCGTGCATGCGGATGTGCAGCGTTTCGCCAGTGCCGGTCTGGACGGAACTGTGCGGTTGTGGAGACTGCCGACGGCGGCAAAACCAGTGTCCGGACATGCGGGACCGGTGCGTGGTGTGCAGTCGGCTGCCAGCGGTCAGTGGGGACTGACGTGGTCTGACGACAAGGCGGTGCGGGTATGGGCTGCCGGTGGGGGGGCTCAGCAGCAATTCACGCAGCATGCTCAGCCTGTTCGCGTGGCAGCACTGCGGGCTGACGATGCCCTGGTAGCCAGCGGAGACGCTGAGGGAGTGGTTTGGGTGTGGAATCCGACGAATGCGGCGGTGGAGGGCGTCGTGGCGGCACACGGCGGGGCCGTACAGGGACTGGCTTTTTCCGCGGACGGCAGTCTGCTGGTGACAGCCGGTGCTGACGGGCTGGTGCGATGCTGGAAGCTGCCGTTGCCGAAACAGAAACCAGCGGCCGGTGAGGCTGCGCCCGCGCCGGCGTGGGAATTTCGGGCTCCGGATAACGAGGCCATTGTGCAGTTGAAACGGATTTCTGCGGAGCAGGGTCTGGTGCTGCTGCCTGCATCGGGAACGAGACTGCATCGACTGCAGTGGGACGGTGCACTGGCCGGCAGCATAGGATCACCTGGCGGGGCTTTGCGATCTGTCGAAGTGGCCACCTCGGGAAAAGTCCTGCTGGCCACTGCGGACAATGGTCTGATTCATCAGTTCAATGCCGATTTGTCTGTGCTGCGTTCGCTGCCGGGGGTGCCCGGGTTGACTTCGGCAAGATGGGACCGAGAGGGGCGGTTGTTGCTGGTGTGTCAGAATCAGCCGTGGGTGCAGGTGCGGTCTGCGGAAACAGGCCGTGTGCAGGAGCAGATACCGGCGTTGGTGGCTGTGCACTCGGCGGACTGGCTGGCGGCAGACCAGACGCAGGTGCTGGGGGCCACTGGGGCGAATGACGGGCAGTTGCTGCACCGCAGTCTGCTGCGAATCTGGGAATTGCCGGCGGGTGCGGTGACGCTGGCCATGTCACCGGATCAGCAGCATCTGTATGCAGGTGGCGTGGACGGGCAGGTGCGGCAATGGAATCTCAGCAACGGCGAGCCGGTGCGCGTCCTGTCGGCAGGGCAACCGGTGACAGAGCTGACAGTTTCCGGCAATGGGCAGGTGCTGGCAGCAGGCTGTGCGGACGGTTTGGTGAGGCTATGGAAGTCGGATGGAAGTGCACTACCGAGCTGTCAGCCGGCGACGGGAGTTCGCAGTGTGACTTTGAATGCTGATGGAACGCGAGTCGCTGCCGGTGGTGCGGATGGACTGGTGCGGGTCTGGGACACAGCGGCAGGGTTATTGCTGGAGTCATTTGCGGAGCATGTGGCCGCTCAGGGGGTGGCTGCGGTGCGATTCCTGGCCGACAATGTGAGCCTGATTTCGGCGGGTGGTGATGGAACGTTGCGGCTGCAAAAGCTGGCGGCGGTGCGGGCGATAGCGCTGCAGTCGGGAAAGATCCGCAGTCTGGATTCGCTGAACAACGCAGCATCACTGCTGGTCGTCCGTGAAAACGGTCATCTGGTGCAGTTGAATGCTGCGACGGCTGCGGAGGAGCGAGTGTTTGCGGCTGTTGAATCACCGTTTACGGCGGTATCAGTGCGAGTCGATCAGCAGCGGACAGCCACGGGTACGGAGCAGGGGCAGGTGCATTTGTGGAACCCGAATGACGGGACGAAACCGCTGCAGTCTCTGGTGGTTGAGGGGGCGGTCAGTCAGTTGCATTGGAGTGCGGACAATCGGCGTCTGGCGATTGCAGCAGGAAACACCGTCACCATCTGCGGTCCGACTCCTGCAGGCGTACAGCCTCCTTTGGAGCTGACGGTGTGGCAGCGGATTGAGTGTGAAGCACCGGTGCAGCGACTGGCGTTTTCTGCGGATGGTCGTCGTCTGCTGACGGCCGTGGCGAATGGTCGTGTGGACGAGTGGGCCTGTGCAGGTCCGGAGCCCCGACGGCAGTTTCAGCATGGTGGTGCGGTCTACGGTCTGGCGGTGAATGCCAGCGGAAGTCTGGTGGTCTCCTGCAGTGCTGATCAGACGGTGCGAGTCTGGGACAATGTGACGGGGCAGCAGCGATTTTCGCTGACGGGGCATCAGGGAGCGGTGCATGCGGTTGCGCTCAGTGCTGATGAGGCGTTCGCCGTATCATCCGGAGCTGATGGCACTCTGCGACTGTGGGATGTGCCGGGCGGTCGGCAGCTGAAGCAGGTGATTTCCTTCGATCAGACGATGTACTCGGTGGCACTGCATCCGTCCGGCGGGCTGCTGGCGGCTGCCGGGGCTGATCGTCAGGTGCATCTTGTTGATGTGGCCAGCGGGTCGGAGATTCGCACGCTGTCCGGGCATACAGACTTTATCCACTCTGTCGCGTTCAGTCCTGATGGTAACCGTGTGTTGTCCTTTGGCTATGCCGGCCAGCTGAAAATCTGGAACACAGGTGATGGTGGTCTGCTGCATGAACGCAAGGTCGGCCAGATCGGGAATACCGCAAGGTATTCGCCGGATGGGCGACAGATTGTCATTGCCTCAGGTGACGGCACGGCGCAGGTATTGAATGCTCCGTGAGTTTGACGCACGATCAATGCCAGCGTGCATGAATCAGAGATTTGTTGAGTCTGTCAGGTGGACTCCAATCCCTGCCCATGGCACCTGCGATTTGAGAGTGGCGACCTGACCCTTTATGTGATCCTGTTGCCTGTGGCTTAGCCCGATGTTGCGGAAGTGTTACCGTTCACTCCGACTCCGACTTCGGCTGAGGCGCGACGCTGGCAGGAACTGAGTTCTGCGATTGTGCAGAATCTGACGTCAAATACCCACTCAATCTCTCGTAAACTTCCGCGGGCGCTGCATACAGAATGCTCAAGTCTGCAGGAGTCTTCATCGTGGAGATCCTCTGTGCGTCGTTCGGGAAATTATGCAGACACAGTAAGCCTCCCGTCCACGTCCAGACTCGACGGTTATCAGCCTCGACAAAAACAAACCAGCCAGGCAGGACGGACCATTGATTTATTTCGTTTGTGTTTTTGCAATTGATGGTGTGGTGAAGCGTTCCAGTTTGATCGAGGGCCACAACGATACTCAGAATGTTCGGCCCCGGCAGGTGGTGCTTACCGGGCGTCGTGATCAGTTTCCCCTTTGAGGCCGGGGTGTTTGGCGTGGTAGTCGGCGAGGTATCACAGCCCATCGGGAGCAGAAATCCAGGTGCCAGAAGAAATACTCGACGTTTCATGGTGCCTGATGATCTTTCAGAAAAGACCAGGGGTGAGAGCGTTGTGGCGACGATTTGCTCAGCCGTTGTTCGTTGGTTCCTGTGTGGCACCTGAATTGCCGGTTGAAAGGCCTATGGATCCAGCAGGACTGGCGCCCACAGGCCGGGCTGCACTTCAGGAATTTTTCCATCGGCAGGCAGGGTCCCGGCAATGGCGGTTTTCAGCAGTGCTGACAGTTCGGTAACGGTTTCGGAATGCTGCTGCTGATCAGCCAGATTGGTCAACTCCTGCGGATCATTGTCATGGTCGTAGAGCTCGCGTCCCTTCGAGCCACCATCCCATTCCGTGTATCTCCAGCGGAGGGTCCGCAGGCTGTAACCGAAATAGCGAGTATCCGACTGGGACTGCCTGCCGCTGGAATTCGTGCCGGCATTGCCTCGCTGAACCTGAGTCAGAGCCCAGTTGCGCCCGGTTTCTGTAACATCCCGCAGCATTGGTACGAGGCTTTGTCCCTGCAGCCCGGATGGAGCGGCGACGCCGCACAATTCCGTCAGTGTGGGGTACAGGTCCACATGTGAGACTGGTGCGCTGCAGATCTGACCCTGCTGACAGCCGGGTGCGGCGATGAGCAACGGAACCCGGGCACTCTCTTCGAACAGGCTGCGTTTCTGCCACAAACTGTGTTCGCCGAGATGATAGCCGTGGTCACTGGTAAAAACGATCACTGTGCTGTCGGTCAGACCATGCTTATCGAGTGCATCCAGAACTTTACCGACCTGTGCATCCGTAAAGCTGATACAGCCCTGATAAGCCTGCCGCGCCAGTCGCTTCTGCTGATCGGTCATACTGAGTTGTGCCTTGACCTGGCTTTGCAGTGCTGCTTCCGGAATGTCCTGCAGGTCCGCTTCCAGTCCGGTAACCACGGGCATGTTTTCGGCCGGGTACATGTCAAACCAGCTTTGTGGAGCAACGTAAGGTGTGTGCGGGCGGAAGAAACCAACAGACAGGAAGAATGGACGTTCAGGCTGTTTGGCACAGCGTTCCAGCACCCAGTCTGCATCGCTGGCCAGCAGTGCGTCGGTGTGCAGATCGTCTGCATGCTGCGATGCATGCCAACTGAGCATTCCTCCAAACTGGTTGGGCACCAGTGACGTGATCAGTGGATGCTCCTTTGTACGATCGACTCCGGCAGGATTCAGTTCCAGCTCCCAGGAGGCCGGATCATCATGTCCGTCCGTACCGATCGAATTGGGCACGTTGTAGTGATACAGTTTGCCAATCCGCCCGGCCAGCCAACCCTGTTGTCGAAAAGCCTGCGGCAAACTGATCTGTGCGGGGATGGTTTGTCGGAAGATCAGTGAATTGGCATGGATGCCGGTGCTGTTGGGATACAGCCCTGTCAGCAGCGAGTTGCGACTGGGGCCACACAGGGGGAACGCACAATAGGCATGGCGGAACAGGACTGAGCGTTTTGCCAGACGGTCGATATTGGGAGTCCGGATGCCCGGAGCTCCATAACATCCCAGCACGGTGTTCAGGTCATCGGAGATCAGAAACAGGACATTTCTGGCCGCAGAGTGCTGTGCCGAAGAAGATTCGGGCAGGAGCAGCAGCAGGCAGCAGGTAAGAAATCTGAGCGAGTGACGATTGTGGGTTTTTGACATGGGCGATCTTCAGTGGTCAGTGGTCAGTGGTCAGTTGTCAGTGGTCAGTTGTCAGTGGTAAGT
>CAITYU010000411.1 GCA_903896675.1 uncultured Planctomycetaceae bacterium | reverse complement strand
GTTCCGATAAAGACTCATGACCATGGCCGGTCAGAGCTTCCGTCATTGTCGAAGGATCGAGTGTTATGACACTGTCGAAGGTACAGAGAAGCAGCTGGCTTCTGAGCGGTCTTTGTGTCATCGCAGGCTGCGGCGGTGGTGAGTCCGAATCATCGACCGCCGTGGCTCCCACGCCGGCAACCACCAGCGCAGACAGTGCCTCTGCCACGACACCGAAATCAGCTGCCGCCACTCCAGTCTCTGCAGACGCCTCCCAGGCCATCGTGCGACCTGCCACCCTGAGCAAAACACCCGGCACTGAAACGGCGCCTGCAGACTCGGCAGGTAACGATCAGAAAACCCTAGGAAAATCCAGCACGGAAACCGCTGCCACTCCAGTTGATGATGCCTCCTCAACACTCCGCGAAATTCAGAAACTCCGCGTTTCACCGGTCCCCAACGACCTCGAACAAGCCAGAAAAGTTCGCCGCGAACGCAATGAACGCATCGTCGATATGGCCACACGCGTCATTCGCCTCACCATGACCGACGAATCGAAAAAGCCCCAATTCCAGGCGGCCGTCAGTCAACTGCTGGAGGCACGCTTCCAGAATGCCCTCGCCGGAGATGATGCGGACATCGACATTTTCTGCTCAGATGTCCAGGCCCTCAGCGAACGCGACCCGAAATCCGCTGCAGCCGCCGAAGGCGTGTACTACATGGCCCGCTTCGCTCACACGCGAGCAGGACTGGTGGGTTCCGCTCAGCCAGTCTGGTTTGAAACACTCTCCCGCTGGGCCCGCGAATTCGCTGATCGCTTTCCGGAGCAGCAGAATCGAGCTGCCTCGCTGCTGTTTGGAGCCGCCCGCAGCTGCGAACTGCACGCCGATGCCGTACAGGATCCCGAACTGCGACCAAGACTCCTGACCGAAAGTCGACTCTGCTACGTCGCACTCTCCGAAAAATTCTCCTCCTCCGACCAGGGACAGGAAGCAGCCGCCTCACTCCGCAGACTGTCTGTCGTTGGCCAGAAACTCACCCAGTTCACCGGTCCCACCATCGATGGTGGCCAGATCTCTGCTGATGACTTCCGCGGCAAAGCCACCCTGATTTACTTCTGGGATTCCGAAAACGAAAACTTTGCAGAGCAGTTCCTGCCAGCCATCAACGCCGCACTCGCATCCGCCACCAGCGATAAATTGCGCATCGTCGGTGTTGCCATGGATGAGGAAGAAGGTCGGCTGAATCGCTTCCTCGATATGCATCAGATTCCCGGACAACAGATATTCTTTCCGGATGCCGAACAACGCTCATGGAACAGCCCCATCGTCACCTGGTGGGGACTGGCCCGCTGCCCGTCGATCTGGCTGGTGGACGGCACAGGCAAAGTCGTCTCTACCAGTGTTTCCCCGAAAAATCTCGCACTGGAAGTCAGGAAACTGGTCCGCTGACCAACCTGCCGACACTCGCTGATCGCGTTGCCCTCAACGCCCGCTGAACCGACCGACCCTGAATCGGTCGGTTTCCCGTTTCCGTGACGCGCAACGCCAC
>CAITYU010000410.1 GCA_903896675.1 uncultured Planctomycetaceae bacterium | reverse complement strand
CAGTCGATCTCTGGAACTGCAGTCGGCGTCCATTGCGCGAGCCCACTTCTGGAGTGTTTGGCCGTAGCCATCTTCCAGCAGCTGGCGCCGCAGCGACTCAGACACTTCAGCCGCCAGTCCGTCGTCCGCCCAGTCAGTTAGTCCGATCACATTTGCCAGCGGTGACGAATAAACATGGTAGCGAGATACCGTGGAGGCTGGGTGTGAGGCCAGTTGCAGGGCAGACATCACTGCCAGCACAGCCGGGCTGTCGGTCGGCGGCGTTCCGCCTTCTTCACTGGCTGGTACTCCCAGCAGCGTCAGTTCGTAAACCAGACGGGCTACCGGAGCATTTCCTCGGGTGAGCACTCCGATGATGGCGCCCGGAGTGCGGAGATGCTGATCGCGAATCTGTTCTGCCAGCCAGCGATACCATGGGCCGCGGCGTTCGTCCGCTGATTCACCTTCCCAAAGAGGCGATGTGCGAAATTCAACACGTCCCGGCAGATTCGAGTGCACCGTGGAATGTTCCGGGAATCGAGCTGACCAGGCGTGGCAGGCATCCCGATAGTCATTCAGAGCATCGTGGCGGTCAAGGTTTTGAAAGACACGGTTGACTGTTTCCATAATCGCAGGTGCTGACCGGCGACTTTGATTGAGCGGTCGTTCTTCGATCCCGGGGACGGAGCTGGCCACTGCATCAAGAATTTCTGCCACGCCACCACGCCAGCCATATATCGCCTGCTTGCCATCTCCGACACAGAAGATACTTCCACGGCTACCCTGAGCCACAATGGATTCAGTGAGCCTTTTCAGGATGGCCCACTGGTCGGCGGAAGTATCCTGAAATTCATCAAGCAGCAGGTTCCGCAGCGAACTGTCCAGCCGGAAATTCAGGCGTTCACCGCTGGCTTCGGCTGAATGAGCGAGAACGCGGGTCACATCACCAAATCGCATCCAGCCCTGGTCTGCCCGCAGCTTCGAGTACTCCTGATCAAACCGCGTCATCAGGTCGTGAATTGCTTTCATCTGCTGAGACCATTGCTGCAGCATTTCGGCGCCCGCATGATCCAGCAGTTCGCGATAGATCGCGCACAGCGAATCGCTCATGGCTTTGTTATAATACCGGCAATCGTTGCTGGAGACTTTGGTCGCGAGCCCCATCAACATGAAGTCAGACCACTGCTCGCCCTCGAATCGCTGAATGTCCTTATCCCGCGCAGCTGCCGCACGCTTGTCAGCCGGTAACTCCGCTGTCCGCAGCGCCTGCAGTAATTCCTGGCGGCGCGCTTCGTCCAGCCTTCGTCCAGCCGGGATCTGCTGCCAGGCCTCTGCTGGCGTCTGCTGGAACAGCTCGTGAAAATTCATCACCGTGTCATGAATCAACACTCGTACACTGCGTTTCGAATGTCCCCTGGCAAGCATGTGCATCAGATTCTGAGCATCATCCGGGAGTTGCTGTGACAGAACAGCGTCGATGGCCTGTTCGCGCAACTCCAGATCAAGGTGCTCATCGAGAATGCTCCAGCCAGGTGTTAAACCCAGCTCCAGAGTCATGCTTCGAGCCGCCTGCTGAAAGTAACTGTCCAAAGTGCATACGCGGAGCCGATGCAGGTTGCGGGTCAGCGCCGCCAACTGCTGCTCAGCCGCATCCATGGTCATGTCGGGAATGTCGAGTGATTGCCCAAGCTTTGTGGCTTCTGCAGATGATTCCGCGCCTTTGGCCAGCCTTGTCAACACGCGTCCAAGAATTTCGCCGGCAGCTTTCCGCGTGAATGTGGTTGCCAGAATACTCTCTGGTGGATTGCCCAGAAACAACTGCCGCAGGAAGTGACCCGAAAGCCCATAAGTCTTGCCACTGCCAGCCGATGCGCGGATTAACTGGTACCTGCTCATCCGTGATCCTCCTGCTTTCGGTTTCATTTTGAAGCGGCACGGCGCGAGCCGTCCGGTAAGTACGACAACCGGACGCTAATGCGTTCCGGCTGACTAAGTCGAAACCCCGGCTGGTGGGTGTTCCTAATCAGCTGACGGCATTATCTCTGAATGAACCCCCGACTGCAACACCCCACAGACCATCCCGCATCGCGGCGAATAGAATGGCTGCCACGAAGTCCGCTGTGGTACCCGGGTTACGGCGATTTCCGTCGGTCCTGAGAAAACTGTCCAGTTTTCGAAAATGATCCACACCACGTTCGCTCGGCCAGCCAGCCGACAGCACCGCCTGCGCCAGCCGACGCGCTTCCCCTGCGATCTCCCAGCCACATTTGCGGACGATCAGCGAATCCTCAGCATCCGCAAGCAATCGCAGCGCCAACCACGTTACCTGCTGCTCTGGAATTGCGGTCACCTGAACAGACTCACACAACCAGCGCAGCCCAAGGTCCAACACCCGACGGAATCCATTGCAGTATTCTGCCGCGATCAAATCCCGATCCGCTGCCAGCCGCATGCACTCCATCAGCGACAGCGAAGGAGGTTCAGAAATGTCCTGCTCGGCCGCCTTCCCCAACCCACCAGGATTCGCTAACCGAATTGCCTCGTACACATCCCGACTGTCATCTAACGAAGACGCCCCCAGGACAGACTCGATCCCTTCCAGCAGCGACTGCTTCTCAGGCACCGCAGCCAGTGGAGCAGTCAGCAGCAGAATGCCGAGATTGGTGTTGTGTGAGACGACAGCGCGAGTGGCTTGCGTGGCCTGCAGAATCGATATGCCGAGCGGCTGTCGGCTGGCTGCGGCAATCCACGGTGCTGCTGCAGCCGCCGACTTCAAAAAGTCTTCCACGGTGGCATCAGCAAACGCATGCTGCGGATTCACATTTCCCGGCTTTGGGCTTAATACTTCCAGACGACATGCAGCTTCAAACCATTTTGCCAGCTGTTGCTGCCACTTGATCTCACCAGCAGCCTTGTCTGACCTCGGCTGGTGCGGGTTGCTCTCGTGATCGCCACTGCGCATACTGCTGGTCAGTCCACAAACAGGAATTCGTTGGAAACCAACAGCACCTGCGCCAGCTGCTGCAGCGGAGTCAATTCCGGACGGGGCTGCGTTGGGAAATCCGCCGTTGAAGACCAGACCGCTGGTTGTTCGACCGCGTCTGCCTCCTGCACTTCGATCGACCAGAGAAACTGGTCGCTGTTGAGCTGTTCACCGATGTCCACAACAAAGTCCAGGGTTTCTCCGGCCTCCACCTGAAAGCTGCAGGAGGCTGGTTCGTGCTGCTGTTTATGAATCTTCATCTGCGTCAGAATCCCCGATCGCGAGCTTACTATAAACGCGCGAATTCCATCCCCCGGTTCCGGCTCATGCACAAGTTTTGACCGAATTGACACGGTCATGGCAGCTGGTGCTGTCCAGCGACGAACGCAGGCGTGATCGCGGTCGTTGCCGGGATGCCCGCCAGCTGCTGTAAGTTGCACCCAGCCGAGGGGCCCGTCGGGAAATGCTGGTCCACCCTGCCATGCAGTGCCCGTGAAGTGTGGCAACGGCGTGAAGTTCATCACTCGCCCGGCCACTTCATCGACTTTGCCAAATCCATAACTCCAGTCAGCAACTGTTGACGGTTGCGGATCCCGCTTGGCAGTCGGCTGTTGCAGCAGTTGCAGCGATGCGGCTAGTTCTTCGTCCCGCGGTGGTCGCAGCAGGGTGCGCTGGAAGACATGCCGCACTCGCTGTTCGTCGTCCGTGTCAGCCGCCTCGACTGCTGCAGCAAGTTTTTGCACCTGTTCAAGCACGAGCGGATGATTCATCAGGAACAAGGCCTGCTGAGGCACCGTTGTTTCGCTTCGCTGTGGAATATGCAGGTCCGGATTGGCGAAATCGAAGATCCGCAAGGTCCCCGGCAGAAACTGACGGTCCACCAGGCCATAGATCGTTCGGTGGCGCGGGTATGGCGTTTTGAATAGATCCTGAGCACGGCCGACGGGGGTCGAATCAAGTTGTCCCGAAGCCGTCAGCATCGAATCCCGCATTTCTTCAAACGACAGACGATGACTGTTCATCCGCCACAGCAGCCGATTTGCCGGATCGCGACTGAGCACTGTTTGAAGCAGTTGAGGGTCTTCCGGACCGGTTGAATTCTGGCGGTAAGCAGCCGATGTCAGCAGCAGCCGATGCAACTTTCGCAGGCTCCAGCCTTCACGGACAAACCATGTTGCCAGCCAGTCCAGAAGTTCCGGATGCGACGGGGCCTCGGACCGCAGCCCGAAGTCGCCCGGTGTAGCCACCAAACCAGCCCCGAAATGCTGCGCCCAGACGCGGTTGACAATCACCCGGGCTGTGAGCGGGTTGGCAGGGTCGATGATCGCCTGTGCGAGTTCCAGTCGGCCGCTGCCCTGTGTAAATGGTCGGCGATCAGGATTGCTGAGCAGTGACAGAAACTGTCGTGGCACGGGATCACCCCGCCGAGCCGGATCGCCGCGCAGAAAAATCCGTGGCTCCACGGGAACAGCCCGGTCCCTTAAAACGACTGCGAACCGCGGCTGAGTTGTCGCCTGCAAAATCATCCGTTCCAATTCCACCTGCTGTTTCCAGAGTTCGTTGCAGGTACCAGTATCAAAGTCGTACTCCGTACTCATTACCGGTTCGTCCGGCACATAACAGGGACCGGATGGCGAATACAGTACCTGCCGCAGGGCTTCGCTGGACGCATCCGGCAGCTGTACGGGAGCAGGCTGGCCAGCTGACTGCGCCTGCTGTTGCAGCGCCTGCCATTCTGTGTCCACAGTTCGCAGCAGATCGCCATAACGCTGCACGACTTCGGACATCGAAGCCGGGGCCGCCGCAAATGCCGAGCGTACACGTGCATTTAAATGGTCGTGGGGCAGCAGCAGTAACTGCTGATGAATCGAAGCCGCCAGAGCTGGGAATTCGGCCGCTGGTATTTTGCGAAACGCATGCCATGCTGCAAACACCGGCTCCCCCGTACGTTCAGAATGCTGCAACGCATCGCGCCAGCGATGCACGCAGGACGGCAGCAAATCCGTTGACGCAAGAATTTGATCGAAACCTGCTTCCGGGTAACGACTGAGATCCAGTTGAGCGTGCAGGTAGTCGGCCACTCGGCTGCGTATGCGGGCCGCCGTCGCTGCCCGACGCTCCTGCAGCACCGTATTTGCTTCCGCTGCCTTCTTTTGCCATGAAGTCAGGAATTCCGCGTTTGCACCCTCTGCATTCGCGAGGGGAACCAGTGCCTCTCTTGAACTATCAAATACACCGTACAGTGAATAATAATCTGCTGTTGGAATGGGATCATACTTGTGATCGTGACACCGCGCGCAGCCAACAGTTAATGCCATCGTGCCGCGGCACACCACGTCAATCTGGTCGTCAATAATATCCCGTCGCACTCCCAGAAACCTGCGGCCGACTGTTAGAAAACCCATCGCTGCAAGGTCGTCCGGCCGACTGTCCACAACCTGATCGGCTGCCAGCTGCAGCAGCAAAAAACGGTTGTATGGCATGTCCTCGGATAACGACTGGATCACCCAATCCCTGTAGTTCCATGCGTGCACCCAAAAGCGTTCCTCCCGCGCGTACACGTAGCCCTTGGTGTCCGAGTAGCGGGCGATGTCCAGCCAGTGCCGAGCCCAGTGTTCTGCATGAGCCCTGGAGGAGAGCAGCTGATCAATGGCTTTTTCCCATGCATGGGGGTCCGGATCAGCTGCAAATCGTTCCACCTCAGAATGACTGGGCGGCAGGCCAGTAGTTGAATACCAGACACGGCGCAACAACGTGCGGCGGTCCGCCTGAGCAGACATCGCCAGACCTTCCCGCTGCAGCCGCTGTTGTATGAAGGCATCCACCGGATGCGGTACAGATACACCATTCACAACAGGAACTTCCGGATTGTTGATGGGCTGAAATGCCCAGTGACTACCTGCGGCATCAGCCTGCAGCGGCGCAGCGGATTCAGGCCACGGCAATCCCCGCTCAATCCAATGCTGCAGAGCGTTGGCCGCAGTTTCCGGTAATTTGCCATCAGGCGGCATTTGCAGGTCGCCAGCGTAACGCACGGCCTGGAGCATCCGACTGGCATTTGGGTCCTTTGCGATCGCGGCCGCACCACCGTCCCCGCCCTTTAATACAGCCGTCCGGGAGTCCAGGCGCAGGCCACCCTCCTGCCGACGTGGACCATGACAGCCCACGCAATGTTCCGCCAGAAGCGGGCGAATCTGCGATTCAAAGAAATCCGCGTCTTCATCCGACGCCATAGCTGCAGCCCCGCCGGCCTGAAACAGACCGCACAGACACGCTACAAACAGCAGCAGACCAAAGCGTTGTGGCAACATGACAGACACCGGCGGGAGGGAGTGCGAAGGCGGGAGGTTGGAAATCAACGGCTATTTACCGCGAATTCTTTGCAGAATTTGGGTCCGGTGAAGTGAGTGGTGGACAGAAGTGGAGGTCCGTCCTGCTTTCTGTCAGCTGTATGGTGCGCGGCCGAGAGTTGCCTGGATCTGCTGCAGATGGGACTGCAGTTGTTCGAGGGAGAATGTTTTCAATTCCATTTCAGGAGTCAGTGGCAGGTTGAATACCGGCTGGAGCGTGCGTATCTGGCCAATCAGCATGCCTTCTTCCCGACCCTGCTCTCGGCCTTCCTCGTGACGTTCCTCAAACCAAACTTCTGCAGCTGATTTCAGCATCTGAGCTTTGAGCATGGGAGTGTCCTTAAACGTCTGATGAATGATCTGTTCGAGTTTGGAGTCCAGTGAAGATGACGGGTAAACGTATCGCCAGATCCGGCTGGAGGGCAGATTGCAGCATTCGTGCAGAGGCGATGAAGTCTTCTGTTCCCTGAAGAAGTTTATCCTCCATTCGTGGCAGGTCCAGTACAGAGACGCGGAACTGGGGAGAGGATGCAGGACAGTAATTGATGCGCGTAGCTGGCGTTGCTTGTGAACCAGCTAAAGTAGGCGTCGCGAGCATGCCTTGGGTGGTGAGTATTTATGCACTAATTAAGGCGAAATTAACGTGTGGGGTCGAGAAGAATCGCGGCGCGATGGGCGGGAATTGTGGATGATGTTCTGGTTGTGGGGGTTGTGGGGGTTGTTTGGCGGGCGGGGAGTGTTTGGGGTGACGGGGATGGGGGCGGTGCGGTGCGCGGTGTTGTGGGGGGAGGACGGACGTGGACGTCCGTCGTACGGTGCTGTGGTTGGTACTTTGTGATGGGGAGGGCGGGACGGACGTGGACGTCCGTTGTACGGTGCTGTGGTTGGTACTTTGTGATGGGGAGGGGAGGACGGACGTGGACGTCCGTCGTACGGTGTTGTGGTTGGTACTTTGTGATGGGGAGGGCGGGACGGACGTGGACGTCCGTCGTACGGTGCTGTGGTTGATACTTTGTGATGGGGAGGGGCGGGACGGACGTGGACGTCCGTTGTACGGTGCTGTGGTTGATACTTTGTGATGGGGAGGGGCGGGACGGACGTGGACGTCCGTCGTACGGTGCTGTGGTTGGTACTTTGTGATGGGGAGGGCGGGACGGACGTGGACGTCCGT
>CAITYU010000409.1 GCA_903896675.1 uncultured Planctomycetaceae bacterium | reverse complement strand
GTGGTGCTGGTGGATTTTCCGGGTTTCAACTGGTGGATTGCTCGTGCGGCGAAGAAACGCGGGATTCCAGTCTACTATTACCTGCCTCCGCAGCTGTGGGCGTGGGCTCCGTGGCGTATTCGCAAAGTCCGTCGCTGGGTGGACCACGTGCTGTGTGCGCTGCCGTTTGAATATGACTGGTACAAATCGCGCGGAGTCGCGTGTTCGTGGGTGGGGCATCCATTTTTTGATCAGGTCCGTGAGCGTGCGCTGGACCGGGAGATTCTGGGGCAGTTGAATGCGGGTGCGGGCCCGCTGGTGGCTCTGCTGCCAGGATCGCGGGGGCATGAGATTGAGAAGAACTGGCCGGTGATGATGGAGGTTGTGCGTCGATTGGCGGTGCAGTACCCGCAGACTCGCTGGGCGGTTGGCTGTTATCGTGACGATCAGCGGTTGCGTTGTCAGGAGTTGCAGGCGACCAGCGGTCTGGATCTGCCATTGAGTTATTTTACGGGTGCGGCTTCGGAGGTGATTGAATCGGCGGACTGTTGTCTGCTGGTGAGTGGTTCGATCAGTCTGGAAATTCTGGCGCGGCGGAAACCGGGAATTGTGCTGTACCGGGTTCCGCAGATCGGCCGCTTCTTTGCGCGATTTTTAATGCTCTGCCGCTGGATCAGTCTGCCCAACCTGATGGCGAATCGGGAGGTGATGCCGGAGTTTGTGTCCAGCGGTGATCCGGAGCCGGATATTGTGAAGATCGTGGAGCGTCTGGGATTATGGCTGGGCGACCCGGTGGAGCTGCGTCAGGTGATGTCCGACATGGGGGCATTAGCGGAGCGTACGGCAGCGGCGGGAGCGAGTGAGGCGACAGCCGGATTCCTTGTGGAACGACTTGCCGGGGCGTCTGTTCTGAGGCGGGCGGCCTGACAGCTTTCGTTTCGCAAGTGCTTGTTGTTTTTGGTCTTGCAGCGGCAATCGGGGGGCATCTGCGGGTCCCGAGGCGGTTTTGATGATGATCGTCCCGGTGGGCAGAGCAGGCCGGATGGGGGTGGGGTCCGGCGTTATTTTCCGATCTGTGTGCAGCATCGGTTCGGGGCCGCGGGAATCTGTCGCGTGGTGTGATTCGGAAAACTTCTTTCCTCTGGACCTTCTTGTGGCTGACTGGTTAAGAGGGGCCGGCGTTGTCTGCGGGGCAGCAGTCTGTTTGAGAGTGTGGCAGAGTCGGAACTGATGGGTCAGCGAACTTCGGAGCGGAGTTATTCGACGGGGCACCTGCTGTTCAGGCTGCTGGGTTTGGCGTTCAGATATCGCCGGGCCTGTGTGGTTGTGACTGTGCTGCAGTGCTGGCTGGTACTGCTGAACGTGGCGACTCTGGGTCTGACTGGTCTGGGGATTGATTTTCTGCAGTCGCAGGCACTGAGCGGGCCGGCACCGCGCTGGCCTGCGGGAATCGCGCCTCCGGCGACGTGGTCGCCATTGCAGGTGGTGCTGGCGTTATCGACGGCGGTGCTGGCTGGGGCCTGTGTTTCCGCCGTGCTGAAGTATGCTGCAGCCATGGCGTCTGCAGCACTGTCTCAGCGGGTTCTGCTGCAACTGCGGACGGAGATTTATGCGAGGCTGCAGCGTCTGAGCTTTCGGTTTTATGATTCCGGTCAGAGTAGTTCCATCATCAATCGGGCTGCGGGCGACGCAAACAACGTGCGTGCGTTTCTGGACGGCGTGCTGATTCGCATACTGACGGTCATGCTGACGCTGGGACTGTATTTGATATACATGCTGCAGGTGCATGCGGGGCTGACACTGGCCTGTCTGGCCTCGACGCCGTTGCTGTGGGTTGGCAGTGTGTTGTTTTCGCGCGCGGTTCAGCCGGCCTATCTGCGAGCCAGTGAACTGGGCGATGCGATGGTTCGCACGCTGGTTGAGAATCTGCAGGGGATGCAGGTGGTGAAGGCATTTGCGCGGACTGCCGAACAGGCGGTGAAGTTTCAGGCTGCGAATGAGAGTATCCGGAGTCTGAAATTCTCGATCTTTCGGCGGATGTCCACATTTCAGCCACTGATGGGTCTGCTGACGCAGTTGAATATGCTGATTCTGATTGGCTACGGTGGGCGTCTGGTAATTCGGGGTGAATTATCGCTGGGCTCAGGATTGTTTGTGTTTGCGGGTCTGTTGCAGGAGTTTGCGGCTCAGGTGGCGCATATCACCGGCATTGTGAACAGTGTTCAGAGCAGTCTGGCGAGTGCGGGCAGGGTGTTCGAGGTGCTGGACGAGCCGGAGGAGATTCGGGAGGCCGAGGCACCGGAGCGAGTGGTGGGTGTACGTGAATCGCTGGAGTTTCGGGGGGTAAGTTTCGGTTACGTACCGGGCCAACCGGTGCTGGAGGATATCAGCCTGAAGTTGCGTGTCGGGGAATGTGTTGCGATTACCGGGCCGACGGGTGCAGGTAAATCGACACTGCTGATGCTGCTGAAGCGGTTTTATGATCCGACGGTTGGTGAGATTCTGCTGGACGGCAGACCGCTGCAGAAGCTGAGTCTGGCGGATGTGCGAGCGGCATCGGGGCTGGTGTTTCAGGACAGTTTTCTGTTCAGCAGCACGATTGCGGAGAATATCGCGTTTGGGGCTCCGGAGGCGGAGCGGGAGGATGTGGAGCGTGCAGCCGGGAGTGCGTCGGCTCATGAATTCATCAGTCGACTGCCTGCGGGGTATGACGCACCGGTCGGTGAGCATGGTGCGAATCTTTCGGGTGGTCAGAGGCAGCGACTGGCTCTGGCGCGAGCGTTGATCATGCAGCCGTCGGTGCTGCTGCTGGACGACGCCACGTCGGCTGTCGATCCGGAAACGGAGCGAGAGATTCGTCAGGCGATTGAACGCGTCATGCGTGGGCGTACGACGATTCTGGTATCGACTCGCTTCAGCACTTTGTGCCAGGCGGATCGGGTCGTGGTTTTGCAGAGCGGGCGAATCACGGCGGACGGGACACCTGAGCAGCTGCTGGAGCGGAGTACGTGGTTTCGGCGACTGGCGGAGTTGCAATCGGGCGCCGGCGAATCGCGAGGTCGGGACGCTGGTGAGTCCGGGGAGCCGATGACGCTGTCGCTGGCGGAGCTGCGGGGAACTGTGGCGGGAGCGAGACGGCTGCGGGCAGCCTGAGCGGTGTCATGGCGGAGTTCCGGAGCGGATTGTGGATACGGGTGGGATTTTCGGGGGTGTGAAAAGATGTCGGCTGTGGGTGTCCTGAGACGAGCTTTGACTCGACAGATCGACCGCGAGGACGAGCGGCAGCGACCGCTGGATATGGGTCTGATCAGGCGGTTGTATGCTTCGACCGATCCGTGGCGTCGGCAGCGATTCTGGCTGTTGCTGGCAGTACTGGCTCGGGCCGTGCAGTTGCCGGCACTGACGTGGCTGCTGGCTGCTGTGATTCGCGGGCCGATTGCTGCGGGCGATGCCAGCGGAATTGCCCTGGGGGCCATGGCCTTTGCTGCCCTGGCTGTCAGCACTCAGATTGTGCTGCATTATCGCCAGAAGCTGGCTTTGGAGCTGGGTGAGGCCGTTGTTTGTGATCTCCGCTGTCGGCTGTTCCGGCATATTCAGACGATGCCGATGCGGTGGTTTCACACCAATCGCATCGGGCGAGTTGTCAGCCGAATGACATCTGACCTGGAGGACGTGCGTGCGGGGGTGCAGGATGTGTTTTTTGTGTCGCTTGTGCAACTGGTGCAGATGCTGATCGCAGCGGCAGCCATGCTGTGGTATGACAGCGTTCTGTTTCTGACGGTGCTGCTGCTGGCTCCTGTGATCTGGCTGATCAATCGGCATTTTCATCGGCTGCTGAGTACTGCACTGCGTGATATGCGGGAGTCGTTCAGTCGCGTCACGGCCACGCTGGTGGAGTCCGTGGTGGGCATTCGCGTGACACAGTCGTTTGGTCGCGAGGCTGAGAATTCGCGTCTGTTTGCCGAGCTTGCGGCGGATCACTGTGAATGGAACACGCGGGTCCTGAGAACGCAGGGGACGTTTCTGCCGCTGCTGGAACTGAACAGTCAGGTTTGCATGGCGCTGCTGCTGCTGGCTGGCGGCTACCGCGTGCTGACTCCGGGCAATGCCACGGATACGGGGGATGTGGTGGGCTTTTTTTTCATGGCGAGCCTGTTCTTTGCTCCGATTTCAATTCTGGGCAGTCAGTACAATCAGGCTTTAACGGCTATGGCGGGAGCCGAGCGACTGTACCGACTGCTGGATCTGCAGCCGGAGTGGGGTGATGTGCCTGACGCGGTGGTGTTGCAGCCGATTCGCGGGCATGTGCAGTTCTGTGATGTGAGTTTCGGTTATGAGCCTGGGACGGCGGTGCTGCAGCGGATCAGTTTTGAGGCATTGCCGGGGCAGATGGTGGCACTGGTTGGACAGACTGGCAGCGGAAAATCATCGATTATCAATCTGATTGCCAGGTTCTATCGAGCGACCGCCGGTGTGGTACTGGTGGACGGGACGGACATTTGTCGGTTGCAGGACCAGTCGCTGCATCGTCAGTTGGGAATGGTGCAGCAGCAGAATTTTCTGTTCAGCGGAACGGTGGCGGACAATATTCGTTTTGGCTGTCCGGAAGCGGATGATGAGCAAATTCGGGATGTGCTGCGGAGGCTGGACTGTGAAGATCTGCTGGAGTCGTTGCCGGAGGGACTGCAGACATCGGTTGGGGAAGGTGGTTCGTCGCTGAGTGCCGGTCAGCGGCAACTGATCTGTTTTGCGAGGGCGATGCTGGCGGACCCGGCAATTCTGATTCTGGACGAGGCGACGAGCAGTATCGACAGTGGCACTGAAGCGAGGCTGCAGCGAGCGCTGGAATCGCTGATTTGTGGTCGGACCTCATTTGTTGTTGCGCATCGTCTGAGTACGATTCGGCGGGCTGATCAGGTGCTTGTGCTGGACGGTGGCAGAATTGTGGAGCGTGGGACACACAGCGAGTTGCTGGCTGCCGGTGGAGTGTACAGTGGTTTGCACGCGGGGTTTTCCGGAGCGGGCAGTGCCGTTACGGGGTTGGCTGCAAGCGGCAGCGGGGCTGACGCTCGGCTGGACCGGGGGCAGGTTCAGGGGAAGGTGGTGCTGGCATGTCGAGTGCGTCGCGGCGAATCGTGATTGTGGGTGGTGTGGCGGGCGGCGCTTCGGCCGCTGCGCGGGCCAGGCGTTGCAGCGAGGGTGCCGAGATCATTCTGTTGGAGCGGGATGGCGATGTTTCGTTTGCCAACTGCGGGATGCCCTACTTCATTGGCGGGGAGATCGCGGATCGAGCGAAGCTGGTGGTGGCTTCGGCTCAGTTGTTGCGGACGCGTTTTCGGATTGATGTGCGTGAACGGTCTGAGGCAGTGGCGATTGATCGGGTCGCTCGGACGGTGAAGGTGCGGCGGCTGGTGGATGGCACTGAGTATGAGCTCTCGTGGGACCGTCTGATTCTGTCACCGGGTGCTGCGGCAATTGTTCCCCCGTTGCCTGGGGTGCATGCCGAGGGGGTGTACAGTCTGCGGAATCTTTTGGATATGGATCGCATTCGTGCGGCGGTGGATGCGGCTCCTGTGGGGGCGCGAAGGGCGATTGTGGCGGGGGCCGGTTTTATTGGTCTGGAAATGGCGGAACAGCTTGTCAGGAGGGGATTTGCGGTGCAGCTTGTGGAGCTGCAACCGCAGGTTCTGCCGCCATTTGATGCGGATCTGGCGGTGGCGATTCAGGAGGAGTTGGTACGAAATGGTGTACAGGTTTGGCTGGGACGTGGTTTGCAGGCGGTTTGTGAGCAGGGCGGACGGGTGCAGGGAGTGACCTTGTCTGACGGCACCGCACTTCCGGCAGATCTGGTGATACTGGGGATTGGTGTGCGACCGAACGTGGGTCTGGCGGTGGCATGTGGGCTGGAATTGGGCCCTGCTGGCGGGATTCGGGTTAACGAGTTTCTGCAGACCTCTGACCCGTTGATTTACGCCGCCGGGGATGCGGTGGAGTATCCGTGGGGACCGTCCGGCGGAACTGCTCGAGTGGCGTTGGCCGGCCCGGCGAATCGGGCCGGGCGACTGGCCGGGCAGCACGCGGTGAGTGGGGTCAGTGCGGCACTGCGTCCGGTGCAGGGCACATCGATTGTCAGGGTTTTTGGTCAGACGGCAGCAATGACCGGCTTGAGTGTTCGTGCAGCGCGGCGTGCGGGCATCGCCTGTCGGAGTGCAACTGTCATTGCGGGGCAGCATGCAGGGTATTTTCCCGGGGCCTCAATGCTGACTTTGAAGTTGGTGTACGAGTCTGGCACAGGGCGATTGCTGGGTGCCCAGGCCACGGGGGCGGACGGAGTCGACAAACGCATTGACGTGCTGGCGACGGTGCTGTCATTTGGGGGCAGTGTGCGAGATGTGGCGGGTCTGGATTTGTGTTACGCACCGCCTTTCGGTTCGGCTCGGGATCCGCTGCATCAGGGGGCTTTTGTGGCCTGCAATGAATTGGACGGTCTGGGGGCGATGCTGGACGTGGATGCGGATCTTGCGGGGTGGCAGGTTGTGGATGTTCGTACGGCTGCCGAGGTGTCACGTGCGCCGCTGACGGCGGGAACGCCGGTGATCGCGATCCCGTTGGATGAGTTGCGTGATCGTCTGGGGGAACTGGACTCGCAGAAACCGACGGTTGTGAGCTGTGGTGTGGGTGTGCGAGCGCATGCGGCGCAGAGAATTCTGCTGCAGAACGGCTTTCGGGAAGTGTTGAATCTGACGGGCGGGGCGACATTGCGTCGTCGGGTGGTTCCGCCGGAGAGTGTCGTTCCAGCGGGAGATGTCAGATGAGTGTCAGGATTGCGGGGGCAGGTGGTGACCTGCCGTCTTTGCCGGCACGTTCGCCGCAGGGCCACAAGGGGACTTTCGGCAAGGTGGCCATTGTGGGGGGCTCGGTCGGGATGAGTGGTGCTGTCTGCCTGTCGACGGTGGCAGCGCTGAGGACTGGTTCCGGTCTGGTGACGGCGGTGGTTCCGGCTTCGATTCAGGCGATTGTTGCAGCGCATGAGCCTTGCGTGATGACGCTGGGACTGGCGGATTCTGCTGCTGGACTGCTACCGGTGCAGGACGGGCAGTTCCGGCAGGTGGTGGCTGGGCGTGATGCGGTGGCGGTGGGGCCCGGGTTGGGTCAGGGTGTGGCACAACTGGGTTTGGTGCGGTGGCTGCTGGAACATTGCGAGTGTCCGCTGGTGCTGGATGCTGATGCGCTGAATCTGGCGGCGGCTGGTGAGTTGCTTGGAGCAGGTTCTGTATCGCGGACCGGGCGCCCGGTGGTGCTGACGCCTCACCCGGGCGAGTTTGCTCGATTGACCGGTCTGACGGTGGCTGAGATTGAGGCTGATCGCGAGGGTTTGGCTGTGCAGTTCGCGAGGTCGACCGGGGCGATTGTGGTGTTGAAGGGGCCGGGGACGGTGGTAACGGACGGCGTACGTACGTGGGTGAATTCGACGGGAAATTCGGGGATGGCGACAGCCGGCAGTGGGGATGTGCTGACGGGAATTGTGGTGTCACTGCTGGGGCAGAATTCCGGAGGATTTGAGGGGGCTGCGATTGCGGTTTGTGCGCATGGCCTTGCGGGGGATGCTGCGGCGGAACACTGGACTCGCCGGGGGCTGATTGCTTCGGATCTGCTGAATTTTCTTCCGGAGGCGTGGCGTCGATTGGATCAAAGCGAGGTTTTGGCAAAGTCGTTCTGAGGTGCTCCAATTCGTCCGGCTGCGAGTGTTTTGAACGAATGCCCTGCTGATTTGGCAATTGTCAGCCTCAGACGCATTCCCGCCCTCGGGGAATGCTGTTTCTTTGCTTCCTGCCTCTGAGAAAAGAAAACGGGTATGTTTTGACCACCTTGTCAGTCCGAAACTGCAGAGACAGAATCGACCGTCCTGTCCTGTTTATTCGCCCAAATTGTTCTTCTGCAAAGAACTTGCGACTTTGGCGATTTCGCGGATTTGTCCTTTCCTTCTTTTTCTGTCGTCTGGCGGGATTAAATGAGCGATCCGAAGCCTTCTCCGAACGACATTATGGCCAAGATTCGTGCCCAGAAGGCTGCAGTGGCCACTGCAGCGGGTGCGGGATCTGAGCCAACTGCTGAGCCGAAGCCTGAAGCTTCGGCTGCCCCGGCGGCACCTGCTGCTGCCCCGGCGGCGGCGACGCCACCGCGATCTCCCGCCGACATCATGGCTTCGATTCGTTCTGCGGCCAAGCCTGCAGCCGAGTCGTCTGCGAAGCCCGCCGCTGCCAAGCCGGCGGCGGCCGCGGCGGCAGGTTCTCCGGCTAGTATCCTCGCGTCGATCCGCAGTGCTGGGAAGCCTGCTGCTGCGGCAACACCAGCGCCTGCAGCTGCATCTTCGGCCGCACCTGCGGCTCCAGTTGCGGCAGCGGCCGCTGTTCCGGTCGGTTTGTCACCGGCTGAAATGATCAAGGCGGCTCGTAACGCCGAAGCTGGTGCTCCGGTGGCCCCGAAGGTGGTGCTGCCGACGAAACCATTGCCGGGGAAGGCAGCACCGGCTGCCGCCAAAGCTGCAGAGGAAGTTTCTCGCCGTTCGGTTGTGGGCAGCGTGGTGGCCACACTTTTCAGCCCGTTGGTTGTCGCGTGGGGCAGTTTCACTGCTGCTGCGGCGGCGTCGGGGCTGGCGTTGGCGCGGTTCATGATGCCGAATGTGCTCGTCGAGCCACCTACGAAATTCAAGATCGGCCCTCCAACGGACTACGCTCCGGGAACTGTCTCCACGAAGTGGCAAGCTCAGTTCAACATCTGGGTGGTGAATTCGGACGTTGACGGAGTTCGTTCGATTTACGCTCTCAGCACAGTCTGCACCCACCTCGGGTGTACTCCAAACTGGCTGGAGGGCGAGCAGAAGTTCAAGTGTCCGTGTCACGGTTCCGGCTTCTACAAGTCGGGAATCAACTTTGAAGGACCTGCTCCTCGACCGCTGGAGCGGGTGGGGCTCCGGTTGGCTGAGGACGGGATGCTGGAAGTGGACAAGAGTGTGAAGTTCCAGCGTGAGTTGGGACAGTGGACAAATGCCTCTTCATTTGTCTCGACAGGTTGAGGAATTTTTCGTGTGCAGTAAACAAAACCGGCAGTGAGCTGCCAGTGTTGTTTTCTGTCACGAAGTGCGGTGGAAGAAGCCGGGGCTGTCGCAGGGTGGCTCCGAATTGCTGGTGGCGGGATGTGGTGTAGGCAGAGCGGTGCAGCGGTGGCTTTCAGCCAATGCTCATTGCGTGGCAGCGAACCGAAAGAACTGAGGGCTTCACGTGTCTGTCGGCGACTATATTCGAAATTCGCAGATCTGGAAGAGTGTGTTTCGTCACCCGGCTCCGACGGACCGTCGTAACCGTGTTGTGGTGATGTTGACGAATTTCTTCCTGCATCTTCATCCGGTTTCCATCAAGCAGCAGGGCATTGCTCTGTCATACACGTGGTGCATGGGCGGCATCACGTTTTTTCTGTTTCTGGTGGAGGCCATCACCGGCGTGTTGCTGATGTTTTATTATCGGCCAACGCTGGATTGGGCGTTCTACGACATTCAGGCACTGCGAGACGTGCAGACTCTGGGGATCATGCGTGAGATTCACCGCTGGGGTGCTCATGCGATGGTCATCACAGTCTGGCTGCACATGTATCGAGTGTTCCTGACGGGCAGTTACAAGCCACCTCGAGAATTCAACTGGGTGATCGGTGTATTGCTGCTGGTGCTGACGCTGCTGCTGTCCTTCACCGGCTATCTGCTTCCCTGGGACCAGCTGGCGATCTGGGCTATTACCGTGGGGTCGAACATGGCCAAAGCGACGCCCTTCCTGGGTGTTGAGGGTCCGGGGTTCCAGGTCTTCAATACCAGTGGTTATGAGTTGATCACGAACGCATCGGACGCCAAGTTTCTGCTGCTGGGTGGTCGATTTGTCGGCGAGGCGACGCTGAACCGATTTTACATTCTGCACTGTGTTGCGATTCCACTGGTTGTGAGTCTGCTGATAGCGATTCATTTCTGGCGAGTTCGCAAGGACGGCGGGATCAGCCAACCGCTCTGACGGTTGTGGTGCGTGTGTGTTTGGATGTTGTGGTGGGTTTCGGCAGTGGGGGCGTCTGTCAGCAGTGGCTGGCTGTCGACCTTCGGGGTTCTGTAAGCTGGGTGCTTCTCGATGTTGAATGCTCATCCGGACCTTACCGCCAGCGTGCTGATTGGGCTGGGCTGGTACTACCTGTTGATGTTTCTGATGAATCTGGCCTGGACGGTCAGAAGTTATCGAGACGATGGGGAGTATTCCAATGGCATCCCGCGGGCTGCTGTCTGGGCGGTGTATTCGTCGATTCTGATGATGGTTTCGGCGTACCACTTTACGTATCCGCCGGAAGGTTTTCTGATCTCGATGCCGTCGTGGTTTCGGGATCCGTTTGACCGTTATTTTTCGAACCCGGTGCTGTTTTTCGTGCTGTCGATCCTTGGCTACTGGGCAATGATCGCTTTGCGGGAATGGTGGACGAAACCGCGGGTCGCGTGGGTGCTGCTGAATATTTCTCTGCTGTTTATGGGTCTCAGCCTGACGGATTATGATTTCCGGCAGATTGTGGGGAAGCCGGACAACGTGCCGATTGTGGCCATGTTGTTCATTGTTGCGTTCTGCACGTGGATCTACTTCAGCCGTGCTGTTGACAACGACCGACGCATTGCTGAAGGTCGTCCGTTGTTTGAGCAGGAGAACAACGAGAAGGTGCTGGTATGGCCGGATCTGGTGTATACCGAGCTGATCTGCATGGTGGTGCTGACGGCGGTCCTGATTTTCTGGGGTATTGCTCTGAAGGCTCCGCTGGAAGAGCCCGGCTCCTCCGTGAAGACTCCGAACCCCTCGAAAGCTCCGTGGTATTTCCTGGGATTGCAGGAGATGCTTGTTTACTTCGACCCTTGGCTTGCGGGTGTGGTATTGCCCAGCATTATTCTGGGTGGACTGATGGCTGTGCCGTACATTGACTTCAACAAGCGGGGCAACGGCTATTATTCCTTCAAGGAGCGGGCGTTTGCTGTTTCCACATTTCTGTTTGGTTTTCTGCCGCTCTGGGTGGCTCTGATTGTGCTGGGAACATTCCTGCGGGGTCCGAACTGGAACTTCTTCGGGATCTACGAGTACTGGGACGTGCACAAGGTGGAAGCGGCGAACAATGTGAACCTGAGCGAGTTCTTCTGGGATGGTCTGGGCACGGGAGTTCCGAAGGGAACTACGCTGGACCGGATTCTGTTGCGAGAGTTCCCGGGGATCCTGTTGATTATCGGCTATTTTGCCGTGCTGCCTCCGATCATGGGAGTGACGATTCTAAGAACGTATTTCGCAAGGATGGGCGTTCTTCGATTCCTCGTGTTCAGCAACCTGATTCTGTGGATGGCGATTCTGCCAATCAAGATGCTGCTCCGCTGGGCGTTTTCTTTGAAGTACATCGTCGGCATCCCCGAGTGGTTCTTCAATATTTGATCGCAGTGGTCTGGTGTCAGCCCTGCGAGGTTGTTGTGTCGGCTGTCAGATTCGTTTCATTATTCGCTGAGGAAGGGCCAAAAGCCCCGCCAGAGCTATGCCAGCAACAGATGATTTTCGGTGGAATCAGAAAACGCTGCACGCAGTCTTTGCGATCAGCAGTGCGGTGATGCTGCTGTCGGTCTACGCCATGCTGCGGCAGGACCAGAACGACGAGTGGCGGGATGTGCAACGCACCGCGTTTCAGATCGATTCGCAGATTCGTGAACGCGATTTGCGGAAGATCGAGTCTGCAGACTTTGTGGCGCAACGGGAGGATCTGGCGAAGCAGGTCGAGGCTGCTGCCGCGGAAGTTGCGGCTCAGAAGGCAGAGCAGGCCAGCCTCGTCGCGGAGCTTGAAGCAAAGGCTCGGCAGGTCGAGGCTCTGGAAGTGACTCTGAAGTTTCGGAATTCCGATCGAGATGAGGCGCGTGCGAACTATGACCTCGCGGTGCGCGACGCCCTGGCTGACACGCTGAAGGATGCGCGGCTGGAGGAGTTCCGTCGTCGTCAGGGGTTGTGTGATGAAATGCAGCGGCAGCTGGATTCCGAGAAGGAGCAATTGGCTGAGTTGACGGGCAGGTCGAAGCAGATTACGGCGAAGCTTGATGAGTTGATTGCCAGTCAGGGGAAGCTGACCGCTGAGGCTGATCGGATGCGAGCAGCTCTGGAGAACATCCAGCCCAGCAATACGATCTCAGCCCTGAAGCGTTCGCTGATGGAGCTGCCGATTATTGATGGTTTCAATTCGCACCTGAAGATTGTGCAGGACTGGGTTCCGAAACTGGAAGTCACGCTGGGCATGGCGAAGATTGCCCGATTCGACCGCTGCCGGACCTGTCATCAGAACATCGACAAGACCGGCCCGGGTGGTGTTCCTGCGTATCCTGCTGGTCACCCTCAGAGTGCCCTCGTTTCTGACTGGGTTGAGGCATCCGTGTTTCCTCAGCCGTTTTCGACTCACCCGAACACCGACTTGTATTGTTCGGCTTCGAGCCCGCACCCGGTGGGGACCTTTGGCTGTACGATCTGTCACGATGGACAGGGTTCGGGGACCAGCTTTTCGAATGCCGAGCATACTCCGAATGACCCACATGTTGCCGATGACTGGCATCACGAGTATGGGTTCCATCCGAATCACTTCTGGGAGTACCCGATGCAGCCTTCTCGATTCATCGAGTCGACGTGCATCAAGTGTCACCACAACGTGACTGAACTGGGAGTGCATCCGAAGTTCGGTGCTTCTGCTCCGAAGGTCCATAAGGGCTGGGAGTTGATTCAGAAGTACGGGTGTTATGGATGCCACGAGATTCACGGCTTCGATGGTGGGAACGCGATCGGACCGGACATGCGGCTCGAACCTCAGACCGAGCAGGCTCGTGCTGAAGCAGCAGCGGACGCTGCGGCGAAGCCGGGTAAGTATCGTAAGGTGGGCCCCAGCCTGCGGCACATTGCCGCCAAGACGTCATCGGAGTTCATCCAGTACTGGACAGAAATCCCGACTCGCTATCGTCCGACGACGAAGATGCCGCAGTTCTTCAGTCTCACGGATCATCTGGGGGTTGACGATCAGGGCCAGACGAAGAAGTTTGAGGCGGCCGAACTGGCAGGGATTGCTTCGGTACTTCTGGCGACTTCCGAGCAGATTGATCTGTTGAAGCCCGAGGACGGATATGAGGCTGACGCTGAGCGTGGAGAAAAGCTGTTTGTGGAGCGCGGTTGTCTGGCCTGCCATTCTCATGCGGCGGTTCCCGAGTCGACAGCAGATAAGGGGCCAAACATCAGCGATATCCACCAGAAGGTGAAGCGGAATGCTGATGATCCTGCCTTCAGCGATTGGTTGTATACGTGGTTGCGTGATCCGGAGCGCTATCACAAACGGACGATGATGCCGAATCTGTATCTGGAAGCTTATCTGGACACGGACGGCTCCACGAAGGTTGACCCGGCAGCTGATATCACGGCCTTCCTGCTGAAGCAGGGTGACCCGGGCAACTTCCCCGTTGCAATTGTGGAGGACGCTGAACTTGACAAGCTGGTTGAGTTGTACCTGAAGAAAAGTCGTTTCGGTGAGGACGCCGCGAAGAAGATCATTTCGGGCATGACATTCCCTCAGAAGAGGTCTGATGTTGTCGGTGACGAGTCGGTGCTGGCGACTGACGACGGTGCGGGTGTTGCTGACGCGGGTCAGTGGCGTGAAATGAAGCTGCAGTATGTCGGCCGCAAGACAATTTCGCGGTATGGCTGCTACGCGTGCCATGACATGCCCGGTTATGAGGAGTCGCGGCCGATCGGTGTGGCTCTGCAGGACTGGGGTCGCAAGGACACCAGCAAACTGGGATTTGAGCACATTGAGGAGTATCTGCATCATCATGGTGAGCCGTCGGGATCTGCCCATGCGAGCACGGCTGAGCGAATTGTGACGGCTCGGAAACGTGCTGCTGCTGGCGGTGCGGCGAAGGGGCAGTTCACGGAGGAGCAGGAGCAGCGTGAAATGACGGCGTCGTTCTTCTACGACAGCCTGCAGCGTCATGGCCGCCCCGGTTTCATCTGGCAGAAGCTGCGTGGGCCCAGGACCTATGACTATGAGAAGACGACGACCAAGGGCTATGACGAGCGTCTGCGGATGCCAAAGTTCCCGTTGAAGGAAGACGAGATTGAGGCGATAGCAACTTTCGTACTTGGGTTGGTGGCTGAGCCCCCTGCTTCCCAGTATGTGTATGCTCCTGACGAGCGTGAGAAGACTCGGATCGAAGGTGAGTTCCTGCTGGCCAAGTACAACTGCACAGGCTGTCACGTCGTGGAGTTGCCGAAGGTTACTTTTGCAGCGGATCTGGCCGGGCTGGAGTCAACACCTCTGGATGCGGCTGACCATCAGGCGGCGCTCGATTTGTTGCTGAAAGTACGGCCGCCGTTCAAGGGTCTGACTGGTGCTGAGAAGGAGTATCTGGTCGACGGTGAGAAGGTGAAGATGCCGGTGGCAAGTTTCCACGGGTTCCTGTCCGCGAAGCCGGACCCTGAGGAGACTGATCCGGAGCTGCGCGAGTACGGTTTTGAGGTTTGGGAGCCAGTGGACTTTGGTACCTCGGACCAGCCAAAGCTGTTACTGCCTGGCGCACCGGTGTCCTTTGCCGAGTCGCGTCTGGTGGATTACGAGGGGCCACGCGGGGGAAGTTATGCCGAGTTGCTTGTTGAGCGTCTGCTGACCTATCGGTTTGACCAGCGGAAACTGGCATGGCAGGCCTCCCCGCCGCCGCTCTATCAGGAGGGGGTGAAGGTTCAGACGAACTGGCTGTATTCATTCCTGCTGGAGCCAGGAAAGATTCGTTACACGACTGTGCTGCGGATGCCTCGATTCAACATGAGTCAGGACGAGGCTCGGGTGCTGGCGAACTACTTTGCTGCTGTGGACGGTGCAGAGTTCCCTTACGAAGAGCAGGGGCCAAAGGATGTTGATTACCTGACGCAGCGGGGTTCGGAGCTGAAGGACAGTGGCCTGCTGGCTGCGGATCAGAGCTACCTGAATGAGTCGTGGCATCTGTTGAACGGTCCTTTGTGTGTGAAGTGTCACTCTGTGGGTGGCCGTCGTTTCAAGGCTTCTGATCCGGCAAAGGACATTCAGGGGCCGAATCTGGTGGACGTTCAGAGCCGGTTGCGTTCGGACTGGGTGAAGTTGTGGCTGTATAAGCCGTCCTGGGTGACGCCTTACACATCGATGCCCGTGAATTACGGGAAGAACGCGACGCAGTTCCCTGACAAGTTCAAGGGCGATCCGGATGCGCATGTTCTGGCGACACGGGATGCATTGATGAACTATTCGCGTCTGCTTGAGGACTACGGTCCGGTTATCTATCAGCCGCCTGCTGCAGCCACGGAGGCTGCTCCGGCAGCGGGAGGAGACGAATAATGTTGAAGTTTCGGTCCGGAATCCTGACATTGGCGTCGGGTGCCATGCTGTCTCTGAGCGTCGGCTGCACTGAATACGGTCAGCCGGCTGTGGGTGGTGGTGCGTCGGTGGTTCCGCAGGTGGTGTTTCTGGCCTCGGAGTCTGAATCCGGTGACGCGGAGTCTGCTGGTGGTGCTGAGGCGACCTCTGAGGTTGCGGTCGGTTCGATCCGTGGGCGTGTCCAGATCGTTGGGTCTGTGCCCGAGATGAAGTTGCTGGTGAAGGCTGGCGACGACATCAAGGACAAAGAGGTGTGTGCCGCTGTCGACGTCCCGGACGAGCGATTGATGGTCAGCAACGATGGTGGGGTGGCAAACGTCTTTGTTTATCTGCCGAAGGCCCCCAAAGGCGGTCGTCCTGTGACGGCTCCGGCGGAACCCTTTGTTTTTGACCAGAAGAATTGCCGGTTTTATCCGCACACGGTGGTGTTGCCTGTGAACCAGACTGTGAGGGTTTTGAGCAATGACAGTGTTGCTCACAACACTCACACGTACCCCAGCAAAAACAACTCAGTGAACTCCGGCGTGGCGCCGATGGATCGTGAGGGAAAGCTGGAGATTGTGTATCGAAAGGCAGAAGCGGTGCCGTTGGCGGTGAAGTGTGACTACCACACGTGGATGAATGCGTGGCATCTTCCGCTTGATCATCCCTACGGTGCGGTGACAAATGAGGCTGGGGATTTCGCGATTGCTGACATTCCCGCAGGAACTCATTCGTTCGTAGTCTGGCATGAGGCTGCCGACGGCAACTTCGTTCAACGGAAGCTTGCAGTGGAGGTGAAGCCGGGCGAGGAGACGGAAGTGAAGATTGAGTATCCGGCGGCATTGCTGAAGTTGTGAGTGCTGGTGTATCGGTTGTTTGTGCAGTCCTTGACGAGTTCGAGTAGACTGGGGTTGGCAATGAAATCGCATGTGGCGTGGCTGAAGCGTGCAGGGATCGCAGTTCTGCTGTCGATCGTTGTAAGCGGCTGCTCGGACAACAACTCTTCCTTCTCAATCAGTGATCGAACGAGGTCTCTGATCCCTGAGGCACAGACCGGCGTGTCTGAGGCACCGGGTGTAGTGAAATTGCTGGATGAGAAGTTCGGCGATCCTCAAACTTTGAAGGCGTGGTCGAAACTGCCTGTGCAGTGGGGCGGGGCGTCGGCAAAGGTTGAGGTGTTTGCTGCGGACGGCGCTGATGCGAAGGTGAAATTTGTCGCGGGCGAAGGACAGACTTTTCCCGAGAAGGCGACGTTCGTGAATGTCGTAACGGGGGCGGGTGCAGGCAGGACTCTGCAACTTTCCTCGTGGGACGCTGCGACGGGAGAGGCCGTACTTACTGGTCTGGGCGGCGCGACGCTGGCGACCGGCGATACCTGCAGCATCGATGGTGGGGGCGGTGATCCAGTCCGGTCGAGTTCTGTATATGCGGCATTGCAGTCATTGCCACGGAACTGCCGGCGACGGCAACGGTCCCACGGCTCAGTATCTGTATCCTCGTCCTCGTGACTACCGACACGGGGTCTTCAAGTTCACGTCAACAAATGACATGTCCAAGGTTTCGCGGGAGGATCTGTTGCGTGTTCTGCGGTATGGTATCCCGGGAACCTACATGCCCTCGTTCCTGCTGATGAAGGATGAAGAGCTGACAGCGATCGTGGAGTATGTGCGGTTTCTGTCGATGCGGGGAGAGTTCGAGCGCAAGCTGGTGAATGAGTTGGCGTCGGATTACTCTGAAGAAGCCGTTGAGTCGCGTCTGAAGGACGAGCAGCGAGCTGACATTGTGGGTGAGCTGGCAAAGTTTCTGGCGGAGGATGTGCCGGGAGTGGTTGACGGGATTGGCGCAGAGCTGGAAGAGTCGTGGGTTGCTGCGGATTCTGATGAGGCGAAGATTGTTCCGTCTGTCCCGCGAGTTCCGGACTCAGAGGAATCTCGTCGTCGGGGGCGTGAGTTGTATCTCAGCAAGACGCTGAACTGTGCGGACTGTCATGGCATCGATGGTGCGGGCAATGGTCCTCAGACGGTGGCGTTTGAGAAGAATCCGATAACGAACGTGCCGTATGACGAGCCGGGTTTGCATGATGTGTGGGACAATCTGAATCAGCCAAGAAACCTGCACACCGGTATTTTTCGGGGTGGTCGGCGTCCGATCGACCTGTTCTGTCGAATTCATGCGGGGATCAAGGGGTCAAGGATGCCCTCATTCAAGAATACTCCGCACGAGGACATCTGGCACATTGTGAATTACGTATTGAGCATTCCATTTGAACCGGAGCCCGGTGCGACTGGTGTTGCGTCAGCACCTGCTGCTCCTGCGACCGAGGCTGCGGCGCCTGCTGCTGGTGAATGACGGTGATGTGGGCTTTCAGTCTCTGAAGTGCGGGTTGTCTCGTCAGTGGTTGGAGAAGTCACGTGAAAAAGTTCTGGGCTTTGTTTTTCTGGTTCTGGCCACTGGTTGCCCTTTACGTTTGTCTGATTGCGCCGGGAAACAACTGGTGGTTTCCCAGTAAGCCTCTGTCGACGATGGGGCATCAGATTGACGGGTTGTTCTATCTGATTCTGATCATTGTGACAGTAACCTTTGTGGGCACAGAGTTCGCCCTGGGTTATGCTTTGTGGATGGGTGCCACCAAAGAACCGGGGCGTCGGGCATGGTTTTCCCATGGAAGCCACAAGCTTGAGGTGGTCTGGACGATTGTGCCGGCGTTTGTGCTGGTCTTTATCTCACTGACGCAGCTTGACGTTCTGGCGGACATCCGCGTATTGGCGCGATTTCCTGAGTCTGTGAAAGAGGCGCCGGTTGCCGAGGTGATGGCTCGCCAGTTTGAGTGGAGGATTCGATATCCGAAGCCGGGTACTGAGCTGATGACGTCACCGCAGCCTGGTGATCTGTACTTTGTGAACGAGGTACACGTTCCGGCGACTGTGCCGACGATGATCAATTTGCGAACGCAGGATGTCCAGCATGCCTTTTTCGTGCCGCGTCTGCGGGTGAAGCAGGACGCAGTGCCTGGGTTGATCATCCCGGTGTGGTTTGAGATTGAGGAGGCTGGGGAGTATGAGTTGCTCTGCGCTGAGCTGTGCGGGTGGGGCCATTACAAGATGAAGGCTCGGATCATTGCCGATTCGCCGGAGGGCGTCTCTGCATATCTGACCCGCCTCGAGCGTGAGCAGAATGAGGATGGTGTGCAGGAGGCCGAGACAGCCTCGGTGAAGTGAACAGTCGACGTGTTTCGTTTTACAGTTTCTGGCACTGGTTGAAATTCAGGCGGTAAATCAAGATGGCAACGATCACACCGGCCCTTGAGACTCATGGACACGAGCACGAGCATGCTCATGGACATCATGAGCAGACATTCATCCAGAAGTATGTATTCTCGACTGATCACAAGGTGATTGGGATTCAATTCCTGATCACGACACTGCTGATGCTGATGGTCGGTGGGGCACTGGCCCTTGCCGTCCGCTGGCAACTGGCATTTCCCTGGGAGAACATGCCGATCGTTGGCAAACTGTTCGGTGTGTTCCAGGGCGAGGGTGGGCAGATCAGTCCTGAGTTCTACACGATGCTGTTTACGATGCATGCATCTGTGATGATCTTTCTGGTGATCATTCCGGTGCTGGCTGGTGCGTTCGGGAACTTCCTGATTCCGCTGCAGATTGGTGCGGACGACATGGCTTTTCCGGTCCTGAACATGCTGAGTTACTGGTTCATGTGGCCGGCAATCTTCTGCTTCGGGTACAGTTTTATTGCGGGTGGTGCGACGGCAGGTCCTGCGAACGGCTGGACGTCCTATCCGGTGCTCAGCGACATCGCGTCCGCTTCGCCCAGCTCGGGTGAAGCTCAGACGTGGTGGTTGTTTGGTCTGACGCTTGTGGGTGTATCTTCGATGATGGGGTCGGTCAACTACATGACCACGATCATCAACATGCGAGCTCCGGGAATGACACTGTTCCGGATGCCTTTGACGATCTGGTCGATGTTCATCACTGCGATTCTGCAGGCGTTTGCTCTGCCAGTGCTGACGGCGGCAGGCTTCATGCTCGTGTTCGACCGTCTGCACACTCTGATCCCGACCAGCATTCATTCTGTGTTCTTTGTTCCGGCGGGCCTGGTTGTGAACAATGCGGCTCCGACTGTGGGAGGCGGGCAACCGCTGCTGTGGCAGCATCTGTTCTGGTTTTATTCGCATCCTGCGGTTTACATCATGTTGCTGCCGGCGATGGGTATGGTTTCTGACATGCTGGCGTGCATGTGTCGCAAGCCGGTGTTCGGATACAAGCCGATGGTGTATTCGATGGCTGCGATTGCGGGGTTGGGGTTCATCGTGTGGGGCCACCACATGTTTACCAGCGGCATGAACCCGGCTCTGGGCATGACGTTCATGACTTCGACGATGATGATTGCCCTGCCCTCTGCCATTAAGGTGTTTAACTGGATTGGCACAATCTGGGACGGCGACATTCAGTTCAACGCGGTGTTTTTGAACTGTGCTGCGTTTGTGGCATTGTTCATTGTCGGCGGTTTGAGCGGGATTTTCATGGCGGCGGTGCCGGTTGACATCTATTTCCACGACACGTATTTCATCGTGGCTCACTTCCATTATGTTCTGTTCGGGGCGACGCTGTTCGGAGTGTTTGCCGGTGTGCAGTTCTGGTTTCCGAAGATGTTCGGGCGACAGATGCATGATGGTGTGCAGAAGGTGCATTTTGTGCTGACGTTCATTGGAATGAACGGGACCTTTTTCCCAATGCATCTGCTGGGCATTGCCGGCATGCCGCGACGTTATGCAGACCCGTATCTGCATGGTTATCTGGAGCATCTGCTGCCGATGAATCAGTTCATGACAATTTCTGCGATCATCATGGGGTTTGCTCAGTTCCTGCTGCTTGGCAATTTCTTCTACAGCATGTTTTACGGTAAGAAAGTGGGACGAAATCCGTGGGGTGCGAATGGACTTGAGTGGTCCGCTCCAAGTCCTCCGGGGCACGGCAATTTCGACGTTCCTCCGGTCTGTTACCGTGGCCCCTACGAATACTCAGGTCCCGAGTCTGAGGCTCTGGGTCAGGACTTCATTCTGCAGACGACTGCTCCACCGGCGGGTGTGAAGGTCGCTTCGGCTCATCACTGACTGACGTCTGTCCGGGGAGAGTACTTTGCGGTCATCCGACCCATCCTGTTCATCTCTGCTGAGAGGGCTGGCAACAGCAACCTGTCTGGTTGCTTTGCTGCCCATCGGGATGGGTGCGCTTGTGACGACTCTGAAAGCCGGCATGGCTTTCGCGGACTGGCCGTCTTCGGACGGTCAGAACATGCT